>CANRBO010000025.1 GCA_947628885.1 uncultured Clostridia bacterium
CTAAAGCTCCGGTTGAACGTTGCGAGGCTGCTTTAACTATAATATTTTTAAGATTTATAAAATCAATAGTTATTAATTAATAAAATAAGAAATCAATTAATCAAACAATTAAAAATAAAAAGAAGGGAAGACGAAAAAATGAAAGTAAAACAGATGAAAAATCAAGGATTAAAAGGAGAGGAACAGATGCTACAAGATAAAATGAACAAAAGTAAATGGAACATGAAAAAAATGAAAATATTAAATGAACAGGGAGTGACATTGGTTGCTCTAGTAGTTACAATAGTTATAATGCTAATTTTAGCAGGAGTGGCACTAAATGCAACATTAGGAGATAATGGTTTATTTAAAATGGCAAGAAGGTCAGTAGAAAAATATGAAAATGCGGAACAAGAGGAGAGTAAAAGACTAGAAACTTTAGAAAGAGATCTAAATAAAATGACAATAAATCCAAAAGATTATATAGGTTCATTTGTAACAGGGTACACACCTGAAGAGAAAACTTGCACAATCAGTGCATCAACGTCAGGAGTACCAGTAGAAAAGTATGGTACAAATGGAATAAAGTCAAACGGAGACCAAGAATTTACAACAGAAGGTATGCAATGGAGAATATGGGATTATGACGGAACAACTCTAACTATAATATCAAGCAAACCAACAACTACAGCATTATATTTAAGTGATGCAACAGGATATAATAATGGAGTATATGCAATCAATGAAATAGCGAGAAAATGTTATACACAGCAAGTATTGAAAAATATAACAGTAAGAAATTTAAGAAGGACAGATATACAAAAAGTGAGTACTTATTATTATACTGATTATAAGCATACGGAAAATGGATGGATTGAAATAGATGATACGACAGGAAATATAATATATTTTGGAGATACAAAAACTTATAATTCAAATTATAAATCACCAGTAATGTGGAAGAATTTTGACTCAAAGTGGGAATATGAGTATAGCAACGGAGCAAAAACAGGAGACGACCAAGAGTGTGAGATATGGGAAAATGAATATGAATATACTCAAGAAAAGAGAAAAGAGGAAGGAGACACTACAACAGAATTCAAACAATCATATTATTACCATAAATATAATGAAAGTGAATTCAAAAATAGTCAATATTACGATATGATATTTAAAGACGGAGAAGACCATTATTTGGGAAAATATTACTGGCTTGCGGGACGCTTTGTGCATCTATATTCAAGTTATTGTAGCTTTGGCTTGCAGCGTGTGAACGCTAACAGTGACAACACCATTGTGGACGGTGCTGCCATGCTTTTTTCGAACGATGTCACGGATAATACCCATGGATGTGTGTTACGACCTTTAGTGTCTATTGATTTAAAAGCCAATAATTTAGAACTTATAGAGAAATCAGGAGATACTAAATCTTATGAGATTAAAACAAAAAATGAATAACATCGAAGACTTTTATGCGACATAGGTAGATTAAAAAGAGCAAAAGCAATGTATGAACAATGCAAAAGCAGAACTTGACAACTAGCCGGTTATTTCATGTTGTTTAACTAGCAAGCTCACATGCTGAATTTCGAGTTTGTCAATTCTAGAGTTTATCTATATATTGACTGCTTAAAGTAGATTTCGATGCAATGTGATTATGAAACCAAGTGTTACTTGGGAAAGTTTGTTGAGTTTTTGTTAAAATAAACCAATCCAATATTTATTGCTTTCTAATTTATTTTTTGCTATAATTAAAGTATGTTTAATATAGAGGAAGAACTAAAAAAATTGCCACAAAAACCAGGCGTATATATTATGCATGATAAAAGTGACAAAATAATATATGTTGGCAAGGCAATAAATTTAAAAAAGAGAGTAACTTCATATTTTAGAAAAACAAATAAAACTCAAAGAATACTTAATATGGTCGCATTAATTGACCACTTTGAGTATATTGTTTGTGATAATGAGGCAGAGGCTTTGATATTAGAGTGCAATCTAATTAAAAAGAATATGCCTAAATTTAACGTGCTTTTAAAAGACGACAAAACATATCCATATATAAAAATCAATGTAAAAGCTGAATTTCCTGATGTTTATATAACTAGAAAAATATTAAATGACGGTGCAAAATATTTTGGACCTTATCCAAATGCTGGAGCAGCCAAGGAAATGGTTGATTTCATTAAGGCTAAATTTAAAATAAGACAGTGCAAAAGCTTCAAATACAAGGATAGAGCGTGTTTGAATTATCATATAAAAAAATGCTTAGCACCTTGTATGGGTTATATTTCAAAGGAAGATTATAGAAAACAGATTGATCAAATTATTGCTATTTTAGACGGAAAAACCGAGCAAGTTAAAAGAGAGTTAAAAAATGAAATGCTTGAAATGTCTGAAAAGAAAGAGTTTGAGAAGGCAGCTATTTTGAGAGATGAAATTTTAGCTGTTGAAAGAATTTCACAAAGACAAAAAGTGTCTAATATTTCTGATAATGATATTGATGTTATTGGCATTGCAAGAAATGAACAAGAAATTTGTATAGAAATATTTTACATTAGAAATAGCAAAATGATTGGAAGAGATAATTTCTTTTTGAAAGGACTAAATGATGAAACAGATAAGGAAATTATTTCCAACTTCATAAAGCAATATTATACAGGCAGAACATTTTTTCCTAACAAAATTATGATAAGAGATGATTTTGAAGAAAGAGAACTTTTGGAAGTATGGCTTACAAATGAAGCAAATAGAAAAGTTGAAATCCGAGTTCCACAAAAAGGTGAAAAAGTCAAACTTGTTGAAATGGCTGAAAATAATGCAAAAATCACGTTAGACAACAAAGAAAAATCTAACAAAAATGTTATTGTGGAATTGAAAGATACTTTAAATTTAGACAGTTTACCACGAAAAATTGAGTCTTTCGATATTTCAAACATTTCGGGAGAATATATGGTTGCTGGGATGTGCGTAATGATCGACGGGCAAATAAAGAGAAATCTTTCGAGAAGATTTAAGATCAAAACTGTATATGGTCAAGACGATCCAAAATGCATGGAAGAAGTTGTGACAAGGAGAATCAGACACTCAGTAATTCTTACAGATGAAGAAAAAGCAAAATTGCCAAAAGAATTGAGTGAAAAATATGATTCATCTAAAGGATTTGGCAAACTTCCGGATATGATTTTGGCAGACGGTGGAATTACGCAAATTAAGGCTACTTTACAGGCTATTAAAAATATTGAAAATGAAATTAATAAAAAATTAGATATAAAAGTTTATGGTATGGTTAAAAATGATAAGCATCAAACAAGGGCTTTAATGGATGCAAGCAGGCATGAGATTGAAATTTCAGAAGATATATTTAATTTAATAACTAATTTTCAAAATGAAGTTCACGATACTGCGATTGGTTATCACAAATTTTTAAGAGATAAATCAATGACGAAATCTAAATTAGATGAAATTAGTGGAATCGGAACAGTTAAGAAAATAGCACTTTTAAAGCAGTTTGGAAGTGTTGAAAATATCAAAAATGCAAGTATTGATGAAATAACCAAAGTTAAAGGAATAAATGAAGAGTTAGCAAAAAAGTTAAAAGAAAATTTATAGTATAATTGTTAATTAAAGAGAACGAGTAAAAATAATTAATAAGAACTTAAAAAATTGAGTTATGGTAAAAGACAGTTTATAAGAGTCCAAAAAAAGAAGATATGCTAAAAATAAAATTATAATGTAAAAAACAAAATAAAAATGCTAAATATTGTAGAACAACGTCGCACGATTTTAGTAATAAAAGGCTATTCCGCGAATATATTTATTATAAGGATTAAATATCACTTTATAATTTTGAAAGGAATAGTTGAAATGGGAAAAAAATTTTTTATTGCTTTAGTTGTTTTAGCATTAATGGTACAAGCTGTATTAGGAGTATTAATATATAATTTTGTAATGATTTTAAAAATGTTATAGATTCAACAAAGCAAAAATAAAGAACAGATAAAGATAACAGAGACACGGAAAATAAAAATTAGATAAAAAGACAAAATAAAGAGAAGTTAAAGCAAATTAGATAAAAAAACAAAATAAAGAGAAGTCAAAGCAAATTAGATAAAGAGACAAAATAAGGAAAAGTCAAAGAAAATCATATAAAAAGATAATATAGAAAGGACGTAGTAATGGACATAGCAACTAATTGGGAAGATTATGAGATACTAGACATGGCAAACGGAGAAAAGCTAGAAAGGTGGAAAGACATAATATTAGTAAGACCTGATCCACAAATTATATGGAAAGAAAAAACTTATCCTAAATTGTGGGATAAAGCTAGTGCTGTATACAAGAGAAGCAATTCAGGCGGTGGTGCGTGGGAATATAAAACTGCGCTTCCTAAATCGTGGCAAGTAAAATATAAAAATCTTATATTTAATATAAAACCTATGGGATTTAAGCACACAGGTTTATTTCCTGAGCAAGCTGTAAACTGGGATTTTATGATTAATAAAATAAAAAACAGTAATAGACCAATCAAAGTTTTAAATTTATTCGCATATACTGGTGGCGCAACAGTTGCATGCCTTTCAGCAGGTGCATCAGTTACGCACGTTGACAGTTCTAAGGGTATGGTTGAGTGGGCTAAGGAAAATGCGACTTCTTCAGGGCTACGCGAAAAGCCAGTTAGATTTTTGATAGATGATGTTGTTAAGTTTGTGAATAGAGAAATCAGAAGAGAAAACAAATATGATGCTATAATAATGGATCCACCTTCTTATGGAAGGGGCGCAAATGGAGAAGTATGGAAATTCGAAGAAAATATCTCAGACTTAATCAATTTGTGTATGAAAGTTTTGTCAGATAAACCTTTATTTTTCTTAATAAATTCGTATACTACAGGAATTTCAAGTACAGTTTTGGAAAATATGCTAAGGTTAGCTTTTTCAAATCAATTTAAGGGCAAATTTTCAAATGGAGAAATTGGTTTACCAATGACGAATTCGCAATTAGTTCTACCATGTGGAATTTATGCAAAATGGGAAAATGTTTAATTTCAAAATGGTAATTTAAAATCAATGGAGAAATAATAGTAAAAATGAAAGTAATATATGAAGATAATCACATAATTGTAGTTGAAAAAATAGTAGATATTCCGTCACAGGCAGATAAAACCGAAGATGTTGATATGCTTACATTAATAAAGCAATATTTAAAAGAAAAGTACAATAAACCGGGAAATGTCTATTTGGGATTAGTACATAGGCTAGACAGACCAGTTGGCGGAGTAATGGTGTTTGCCAAAACTTCGAAAGCTGCTTCAAGATTAAGCGAGCAGGTTAGAAATAAAACTTTTAAAAAGACATATTTGGCAATCGTAAATGGCAAAATGGAAGAACAGAGTGGAACATTAGAAGATTATTTGTGGAAAGATCAAAAAAATAATACAAGCTATGTTGTAAGAGAAAATAAGAAAAATGCTAAAAAAGCTAGCTTGGATTATGAAGTGCTTAAATATGACCAAGAAAAAGATGTCTCGTTATTAAAAATAAATCTGCATACTGGAAGGCATCATCAAATTAGAGTTCAGCTTTCTAGTAGAGGACATAGTATATATGGTGACGGAAAATATCATGGCAGAGATTCGAATAAACAGCTCTGCTTATGGGCTTATAAGCTTTCGATAGTTCATCCAATTACAAAAGAAGAACTTACTTTTGAAGATTTGCCTGAACCAGTAGAGATGTGGGAGATTTTAAAATCTGTCAATTTTAATAATTAAATAAAATAATATAATTGATTTTTGAATCAGCAAAATGTATAATAGTGTTAGCAAAAGAAAAACATTTTAAAATAAATTTGTGCCTTTTTGTATAAAATGGCAAGGAAGGAATTTTTAAAAATGGAAGTTTCAGAAGAAGAAAAAGCCAAAATCGACAGCATGATTGATGATTTGGTTAGAAGAGCCAAAATTGCATCAAAGAAATTTATGGAACTTAACCAAGAGCAAATTGACAAAATCGTAAAAGCTATGTCAATGGCGGGAGAAGAGAATCACATGTTGTTGGCAAAAATGGCTGTTGAAGAAACTGGCAGGGGAATATATGAAGATAAAATTACCAAGAATATGTTTGCAACAGAATATATTTATCATAGTATAAAAGATGACAAAACAGTTGGAATAATCAATGATAATGAAGAAGAAGGTTATGAAGAAATAGCTGAACCAGTTGGAATTATTGCAGGAGTAACACCTGTAACAAATCCAACTTCTACAGTCATGTTCAAATCTTTGATTTCGGTAAAAACTAGAAATGTTATAATTTTTGGTTTTCATCCAAGTGCACAAAAATGCAGTACAGAAGCTGCAAAAATCTTGAGAGATGCAGCAATCAAAGCTGGAGCGCCAGAAGATTGTATATTATGGATTGAAGAACCTTCAATAACAGCAACGTCAGCTCTTATGCATCATCCAGGAGTTAATTTGGTTTTGGCTACTGGTGGAACAAGTATGGTTAAAGCAGCGTATTCATCAGGAAAACCTGCTTTAGGAGTAGGACCAGGAAATGTACCTTGCTATATAAATAAAAGTGCAAAATTAAAAACCACAGTCAATGATTTAGTAATGTCAAAATCATTTGATAATGGTATGATTTGTGCATCTGAGCAATCTGTAATTGTAGATGAAGAAATACATGAAGAATTTGAACAGCTAATGAAGGCAAATGGTTGCTATTTCCTAAATGAAGCAGAAACGCAAAAATTAAGAGATGAAATGTTTACAGAAGACAAGCTTAATAGTTATGTAGTAGGGAAAAATCCTTACGATATAGCGATTAAAGCAGGAATAGAAGTTCCAAAAGATACTAAAGTATTGGTACTTAAGGAAAATGGAGTAGGAATAGAATTTCCATTTTCACAAGAAAAATTAAGCCCAGTTTTAGCTTATTATATTGTAAAAGATGCAGATGAAGGAATTAATTTAGCAGAAAAATTAATCGAATTCGGTGGGATGGGGCATTCTGCAGTAGTACATGCAGAAGATGAAAAAGTTATAGATAAATTCTCAGAAATCGTAAAAGTAGGAAGAATTATAGTAAATTCGCCTTCAACTCACGGAGCAATCGGAGATATTTATAATACCAATTTACCGTCATTAACGCTCGGATGTGGAACATTTGGCGGAAATTCCACAACATCAAATGTATCAACAGTAAATCTAATAAATATAAAAAGAGTAGCTAAAAGGAGGGTAAATATGCAGTGGTTCAAAGTGCCAAATAAAATTTATTTCGAAGCAGGCTCAATTGGATATTTAGAAAAAATGCCAAATATAACGGGAGCATTTATAGTAACAGACGAAGGCATGGTTAAATTAGGATATGTAGATAAAATATTGTATTATTTAAGAAAAAGAGAAGGTCATGTACACTCAAAAATTTTCAGTGACGTGGAATCAGATCCGTCTTTTGAAACAATCAAAAGGGGAGTGGACATGATAAATGAATTCAAACCTGATGTAATAATCGCGATAGGTGGTGGAAGTGCCATAGATGCAGCAAAAGGAATGTGGCTATTTTATGAGCATCCTGACGCAGACTTAGAAGGCATGAAACTTAAATTTATGGATATTAGAAAAAGAACTTATAAATTTCCAAAATTGGGAGTAAAAGCCCAATTAGTAGCAATACCAACAACATCAGGAACAGGATCTGAAGTAACATCATTTGCAGTTATAACAGATAAACAAAATGAAAAGAAGTATCCATTAGCAGATTATGAACTAACACCAAATGTGGCAATAATTGATCCGGATCTAGTAATGAGTTTGCCACAATCAATTACAGCAGACACAGGCATGGATGTTTTAACACATGCAATAGAAGCGTATGTATCAAATATGGCATCAGATTACACAGACGGATTATCAGAAAAAGCAGCAGAATTAGTATTCAAAAATCTAAGAACAGCTTATAATGACGGAAACAATAGATATGCAAGAGAAAAAATGCACAATGCAAGTACAATAGCAGGAATGGCATTTACCAACGCATTTTTAGGAGTATGTCACTCAATGGCACACAAGATAGGTGGAGAATTCCACTTGCCACATGGTAGAATTAATGCAATTTTACTTCCTTATGTCATTAAATATAATGGAGTGGACAATCCAACCAAATTTGTATCATTTCCTAAATATGAATATTATATAGCAAAGCATAGATACGCAGAAATATCAAGAAGGATGAATTTCCCAGCATATACAGATGATGAAGGATTAGAATCATTAATTAGAGAAGTAAGAAAATTAGCTGATGATGTAGGAATACCAAGGTCATTTAAAGATGCAGGAGTCAATGAGCAAGAATTCCTAGATAAGATTGACATGATAGCAGATAGAGCATTTGAAGATCAATGCACATCAGCAAACCCAAGAGTGCCATTGGTTCCGGAAATAAAACAAATGCTGTTAGATAGTTATTATGGAAATTTGTAAGAGAAATAAGAAAAATAAGAAGAATAGATAAGAAGAAGAATAGGTAAGAACGGATAATAAAAACAGGCACTGATTAAGGTCAGTGCCTGTTTGAAATCTAATATGTCATTTTTCCATCTAATAAATCATCTTGATTTATCCAATCTTCTACATCAAAATCAGCATATTCAGTTTTATTTATTCTTGCATAAACTGTATTAATTCCGGCATTTATTATAAGTTTTCTACACATTTGACAAGGAGAAGCGCCTTCTTCATATTCATTTGAATCTTTTTTAATTCCCACTAAATATAAACTAGAACCAATCATCTTATCCCTAGAAGCACTAAGCATGGCATTTTGCTCAGCATGTACACTTCTACAAGCATCGTATCCGCCATGATGCATTTCAGGAAAAAGTTTCTTTTTACAACAATATCCTAAATCAATACAATTTTTTCTTCCACGGGGAGAACCATTATACCCAGTAGCAATTATTTCATCATTTTTTACTATAATACAACCATAATTTTTTAATAAACAAGTACTTCTTTCAGCAACTGTTTCCGCAATATCTAAATAATAGTTTATTTTACTCACTCTATCCATAGTCCCTCCTTGTATAGTTCATTATTTATTTTTGGTTTTCTGCCAAAAATATATCAAAAAATAGCTTATAAGTCAAATCAAAATATTAAAGAAAATATTTGAAAGAGAAAAATAAAGCGGAAGGATATTGACAACAAAAAATGAGTATTATAAAATATAAAGTGTAAAAACGAAAATAAACATAAAAAAGACAGTAGATTCATATTAAATAAATATACAATACAAGGAGAATAAAAAAATGAAAAGCCTTGAAAGCCTTGCAAGAGTAGAGAGAGAGAGAGAGAGAGAGAGAGAGAGAGAGTTGCATTTTAGAAAGTAAAGATGCAAGCTTATTAAGTGACTTTGAAAACGGAAACAACTATAATATAAACAAGATCAATACTATTAATAATATTAATAGTATTAAAGGAATAAATATAAATGGACATGGTAGAGCTATGTGTTTTAGTGAAAGCTAGAATACATAGTTTTTCTGTGTTTTAACTATAACATTTTAGATTAATTATAATTTCTAATCTTAAAAATATTATATTTTTTGCGCCTTGTTGTCGCAAATTTCATAATGCCATGTGGCAAGTAAATGTAATTTGCTTCAAGAGTCCTACGCTAAAGGCTCCGGTTGGTGTCTAGCGCGGCTGCTTCAACCATAATATTTTTAAGATTAATCAATAAATAATTAGTAGTTAATAATTAATAAAAATAAATAATAATAAAAAGTCAAGGAGAAAAAATAAAAATGAAAACAAAACAGATGAAAAATCAAGGAGAAGGAGGAAAGAAACAGATGAAAGAAAGGAAGGTAAAAGAAAAAATGAAAAGATTAAATGAACAAGGTATTACACTTGTTGCTCTAGTGGTAACCATAATCATAATGCTCATTTTAGCAGGGGTGGCGTTAAATGCGGTATTGGGAGATAATGGTTTGATTGGTAAAACTAAGCAAGCTGTAGAAAAATATAAAAAAGCACAAAGTGAAGAAGAAGAGACATTAGAGCAATACGAAAAAGACATAAATAATTTAGATAATGTAGTGAATAATGATAAACAGGTAAATAGACCAACAATTTCGGACGGCATGATACCAATAAAATATGATGAAGAAAATAAAAAATGGGTAATAACAAATGAATATGATGACGAATGGTATGATTATAAAGATACGAGTAATTTAAAATGGGCAAATATGATGTTAAGTGATGGAAAATATAAAGCAAGTGAGAAAAATAATACAGAAGCAGAAGGTGGATATAAAGATGACGGAACAGTAGAAGTAGAGCTTAATGAATTAGGAAGTATGTTTGTATGGATACCAAGATATGCATATAGTTTTAATTCATACCATACAGAAATGAACATCAAAGATGAAACAAATGCAGAAATTGAAGGAATAACCAAAATTAGCTTTTTAAGAGGGACAAGTAATACAGATTTCGAAGGAAAAACTTACAATAAAAGTTATAAAACAAATCTAAAAACAGAAGATCCAGCAGGAGACGTTGAAGTAGGAAAGCCAACACCAATGATAGTGCATCCGGGATTCACATTTGGAGGGAAAGAATTAACAGGAATATGGGTAGCAAAGTTTGAAGCTAGTATGACAGGAACGAATTTAAATACAAAAGAAAATAACAATAAGGTAACACAAAACACAATATTAGATGCAAATTGTGTAAAAATATCACCAAATGCAGAAACATGGAGAAATATAAATATAGGAAATGCATTTATGAACTGCTATAACATGAACGGAAATGGAAACATATATGAATTAAATAAAAATAAGGAAGATAGTCACTTAATAAAAAATGTAGAGTGGGGAGTTGTAGCATATTTATCAAGTTCACAATATGGTTATATACCAACAATTAATACCAGTGGAATAGAGACTAATGGAAAGAGTGAATCGGAATTTCACTCATATACAGGAGCTCAAAATTATCAATCCAATATAAGTCAGAGTACAACTAATAATATTACAGGAATATATGATTTGAGCGGTGGTAGTTGGGAACTTGTGGCAGGATATTATGATAATCAAAGTGGTTTCTTAAAAATTAATGGAACAGGAGTTTTTAACGATAATAGTACATTAAAATCAGAATATACAAAATATTGGGACAAATATGAGGTTGGAGAAGACGAGAAAAATGGGATTGATTTATTACAACAAGATTATACTCATAATGATGAATTTAAAGAGGTAACCATGAAAAGATATCAGTTATTAAAAGGATATTTAGGGGATGCAATGTACGAGTTAATAAACGAAAATAATTATTCATATAGAGGAAAGACTGTAGATAACAAAGAGGCACATATAAATATAAAAGATGAAAGTTCCACTAACTCAATCTTGGGTGCAGGATATTATAATCAAGACTATTTTCTTATGGGAATTTGCAGATATTGTTTCGTCATGCGTGGTGCTTGTTATATAGATGGAACAGGTGCAGGTATTTTTGCAACCCATACAGAGGGAGGACATCCGGATTATAGATGTCATGCATTTAGACCTGTAATAGTTGTTTAAATTATATAAAAGTAATAAACATTGTCTCAATGATATTAAAATTGTAACATATTTGTAATATTACCTTGAAAGCGTTGAAATAACTGAGATTGTAAAGATTGATAGACATAATTTTCATTGACTTTTTTCGACAAAAATGATACGTTATAAACATCATAAGAAAAGTAGGTGATTAAATGATTTACCAAGAGGATATTACAAACTTGCAATCAGACATCAAAGAGAAAATTGGACAAAAGATAATCGTAAAAGGCTCTTTAGGAAGAAGTAGGTCGTTTGAGAAAGAAGCCACAATCGAAAAAGCTTATCCTAATATTTTTGTGGTTAAGTATGAAGAAAACGAAAGAAATGTCTCTTACCAATATAAAGACGTATTAACTAGAACAGTTGAAGTTGACGTATTTGACGGAGAAAGTTATAGCCCACTTGTTCCACCAATACTAAAAACTCAAAAGAAGGTAAAGGCTTCATTAAGTTAATAAAAAATAAGGTAGCTCACAAA
>CANRBO010000026.1 GCA_947628885.1 uncultured Clostridia bacterium
TGTTCCTCCTGCTTTTAATGATATTAAAAATACCTTTATGTCTTCATTATTATTAAATTCATCTACCATTTCTATTCTTTGATTTACTGGAGTTTGTCCAATTAATTTAAAATATTTTATTTTTAACGCTTCTAGTTCTTTCTCCATTATTTCAAACATGGAAGTGTAACTTGAAAATATTAATATTTTGTGTCCTGCTTCTACAGCATCTGTTACCAAATTTATACATTGTTTTAATTTTCCACTACTTCCATTATAGTTTTCTAAAAATAAACTTGGATGACAACATATTTGCCTCAATCTTGTTAGTAACATTAATATCTTAAATTTGCTTTTTTCAAAACTACTATCATTTAGTTCTTCTGCTACTTCTTTCCTTGTTTGTGCTAAATATGATAAATAAATTTTTTGTTGCTCATTTTCCATTTCATTTTGCATTACTGTTATATTTTTTTCTGGTAATTCTGTTAGAACATCCTTTTTTACTCTTCTTAATACAAATGGACTTATTAATTTTTTTAATCTGTTTAATGCTTCTTTATCTTCATTTTTTACTATTGGCTCTTCGAATTTTTTCTTAAATCTATTATAATTATATAGATATCCTGGCATGATGAAGTCAAATATCGACCATAATTCTGCAATCGAGTTTTCAATAGGTGTTCCTGTTAATGCAAATTTTATTTCTCCATTTAAACTTTTTAAAGCTGTTGCATTTTGCGTAGTTGCATTTTTTATATACTGTGCTTCATCTGCTATGATATATTTAAATTTCTTATCTTCGTAGCTTTCTAAATCTCTTTTTAGTAAATCATAGGATGTAATTATTAAGTCGTAGTCTTGATAAGTATCAATTATTTGCTTTCTTTCTCCTGCAGTTCCTTTTACTATCAATACTTTTATTGATTTACACCATTTTTCTATTTCTGCCTTCCAATTTAGTACCAATGTACTTGGACATACCACAATTGATGTCGTTTTATTACCTTTTTTTATGCTTGATTTTAATAACGCTATGATTTGTATTGTCTTTCCTAAACCCATATCATCTGCTAATATACCACCCATATTGTATGTTTCAAGTGTTTTAAGCCATTTATAACCAACTTTTTGATAATCTCTTAGTTTATTCTCTAGGTCTTTATCTATTTCAAAATTCATTTCTGCATTTTCTATCGAATCAACCAATTCATTAAATTTATCATTTTTAGCAACGTTTATATTTTCTTTTGTATTCATCAATTTTTCTATATAAAAACTGCGGTTTATTGGAAGATTAATTTTTCCTTGTTTTATTTTACCATAATCTATATCTAAAGTTGTTTCTAATTCATCTAATAGATTTAAATCCTCATTTTCTGTTAGGTCTAGAAAATCTCCATTTTTTAATTTATAATATTTCTTTTTAATACTATAATCTTGTAATATACCTTTTATTTCACTAATATCAATGTTCATTTTTGATATATCTAATTCTAATAATCCATTATTTATCTTTATTCCAACACTTGATATTTTAGGTCTTTTTATTTGTTTATTTTTAAATTTGTCTGTTACTAGTACTTCAAAATCGTTCATGTAGACATTTATTTTACTTGCTAGAAATTCATACATATCATCTGCATTTTTCATTATAAATCTTTTTTCGTTAAATAATGGTGCAAAGCCGTCTAAGAAAATTCTTTTCATTACTTCTTTTTCAGCAGGTACATCTCTTATAATTTTATTTTGTTTTACATATTTTTCATATCCATTTTCTAATATATTAAATTCCCCTTTTGAATAACAAAACCTTAATTCTAGCATAATATATCCGTCATCATTTACATCTAATAACACTTTTGATGCAAGTTTGTCTACAATCAAGCTTTTTTCTTGTATTTCTGCAGGTAAATTTTGTGCATCAATCCTTATATTAGGCATGACGAATTTAGCAAATTCTCTCAACTTATTTTCAGGTATTAGCATTCGTCCATACATGTCCATATTACTTAATAATTTGATGATATTGGCATCTTTTTCCTTTTTGTATATTTTATTGTTATAAAATATATACATATATTTATTTGAATATACGAATTCATAATGGTCTAAATTCATCCTTAATACATATTCTTCTGTTTCTTTTTCTGCATAATCTTCATAAAAATACATCATTTTTACTTTTTCTTTTTGTATTATCGGCATGAATTCAAGCTCTTGTTCTGAAAATTCATAAAGAATTTCCTCTTTTCCCCTTTTTAAGAACACCTTATTATTTGGTATTAATTTAAAAAATTCTTCTATTCTGTCTCCTTTAATTAATAGTTGTCTATTTGGCATATAATACCTATTATATGCATCCATACTATTGTATATGTTAAGCATTTCCGCGTATTGTATAATAAAATCAAATAACCACCTTGAATCTTCACAAAAATTTTCTCTTTTTGGAATAAGTCTTAGTTGCTTTCCAAAGTTAATTTCCATTTGATTTTTATATGCATTATAAAAATTATTTATATTCTTTAAGGAATACATCCTAGTATTTCCAATTTTAAAATGAAACAATAGTGAATCTGCATTATTTGTTTCAATTGCAAATTCTATTTTTACATTTGTAGCAAGTTCTGATACTTTTTCATTTTTTAATGACCTTACTCTAGTGTACATGTCCATTATATCAATATTTTTTGAATTATCTAATCTATCATTAAGCTTGTATTCATTAATGAAACTAATCGTATCTATGTATTTTTTTCTATATTCATATTCTGCTATTTCTTTTTCCCTTTTCTTTCTTAACTCTTCTTGCCTCTTTCTTTCTTCTTCTTCTTTTTGTTTTAATAATTTTCTTTTTCCTTCTTTAGTACTGGCATTATGTGGGTACAATAATTCTAATGCCGTAGCAACCATGTGCATACAAACTTCTTTATTATCAAATATTTGACATGAACAAGTACAGTCTGTAATTACGCTACCTTCAATTTTTAAATTTGTATAATATCCTTGTACACTTGCATCTACATCATATTCGTTTTCTCTTGTTTTTTCAACATTTTTGATTTTTACATTTTCCATATAAAATAACCTTCGTCCGCTCATTTCAGTATTTTTGTTACATTTTTTCGTAAATTGAAAATTCTTAAACTTTAAATCCATTACATCTACAATCATTTCTTTTTCCCTTTCTAAATTTATAACGTCTTATTTTTTGCCACTTTGAACACTTCAAGCGTATAAAACTATTATATCATTTCTACGCTTTCGTGTCCAAAATCTATCTTAGCAGTAGACCTGTCTTGACGCTTATTTATTACAAAATACCTTAACACTTCTTTTCATTTGTTACTTTATATGCACTTTGGTTTTATAATCATGTACCCTATTTCATTTTTACACATCTCGTCAATGGCTTCCATTATATTATCACTTTCAATTTGAGTTATGTGTCCGCCATTTGTTAGTTCATGATAAGGAGCTTCTGTTTTTATTTTTTTTACATTTTCATATTCTTTTGGAAGCTCAAATGATACAGTATAGCTACCTTTGTCTGTTACATCTTTTATTCTTCCAAAAATCACTCTGTCAAATTCAATGAAATCCCTTGCTATTTCGTCGTTGTACTCTCCTGCTACCACAAAATTTAGATTGTATTTTTTTGATAATTCATCTGCTTTTTCCCTTAATTTGCTTACAATTTTTATTCCTAATTCTTGCGTTTTCTTACTTTCTCCATGATTTTTTCCTGTTAAAACTATTAAACACTCATTTAGTCCTAAAAATGTAATTTTCATGCTTCCTTGTTTTAAAATCTTTTTTACTTTGTCATCTTCTTTTAATTTTTCTGAGTCTATCCAAATTGATTCCTTCATTAAAAATGGAAAATTGCTAACTTTTTTATTTCCTTGTATCTCAATCCTTTCTAACAATTGATATTTTATTAATTCTAATTTTTCATCTAATTCTGCGAAAAAGTCGTCTATATTATCTTTATGTTTTAATGCTATTCTTGGCAAATTGATTGTGGTTGATGAAAGCACACCCCTGCCTGATGAAATTTGTTTGTCATTATCTACAACATTGTCAATTACTCTTGATCCATTTCTTAGATAGGCTACTTCTGTATCATAATCTCCTTCTTTGAAGAATTGTGCATTGAACTGTGCATCTAAGTTTGAAAATGTTATCTTTTTATCTTTTTCTAATACTTTGCATGCTAATTCTAGTAAATCGTGGTTTGGTGTATTTTCTTCACAATTTACACCTTTTTTAACTTTAAATACAACTATTGGTGAAATGGCTTCTTTTTGTTCTCCAACACCTTCTCCTATTGTTGTAAGGAAATTTTTAGTAATCATCCTGCCTTCTGCTGATGTGTCTGTTCCTAAATTGATTGTTGTTAATTTTGAATTACATATACTATTTAGATTATGTACAAATGCTTCTAGTGCTTGAAATGTGATTTTATTAGTTTTTTCAAGTGCTTTATTGTACACTATTCTAAACATCCTTTTTAATTCTTCTGCACCTCTTGTGAATTTATAAAATTCTTCTATGTTAAAATCCATTGTATTTATTTTGTCTATTTCTCTATCTATTCCGTTAATTGCAATGAATTTATCGTAATCAGTGTATTCAAGAATATCATATATTGTTTGTCTGAATTCCTTTTTAAATGTTTTTAATACTCCTGGTGCCATATAATAATCAAACGCTGGTATTCCTTGCTCTCCGCTTTGGTCTTTTTGCGTTTCTGAAAGTGCAATTATTGCAAGCATTACATAAGACATAATACTTTGTGGTTCTCTCATTGAACTATTTTCTGTTGAGAATCCGTCCGAAAATAATTTTTCAATGTTTATTTGGCAACTTTCTGTTGTGCCCATTGGATAAAATTCAAGATTATTTATAAAAATATCTCCATTTTCATGTTCATTTGAAAATTTCTTTTTCATTAAGTATGAAGTTGTAAATTCACCTGATACTGTAAGGCCATAAGCTTCTACTGTTTGCAATGCGTTCTTAGAATTTCCGACATTTTCTGCAGATTCTTTAGTATTTAGTCCTAATTTTTCTAATGCTTTTAAAAATTTGTGTTTTCTTTTTTCTTCAAAAAATATTTCTCTTGATTGTGCCCTTTTTTCCCTATATTCTGAGAAGGAATTATACACATCTTCATATCCATTTTCTTTTAATTGTTGCTCTATTAAATCTTGTATATCTTCAATTTTTATCCTATCTTTTTCAAGAGCTGCAAGCTTTTCTATGACTTTATTATATACTTTATTAATGTCATATTCGTTGTATTTTCCTTCTATACTGTCAAACCCCTTCTTTATTGCAATTGCTACTTTTGTGCCGTCAAATGTAACTTTTTTGCCGTCTCTTTTTACTACTATTAAGCTTAATAATTTTTCTTCCATGAATAATCCTTTCTAATCAAGAGTTCTTACATATATTTTCTAACTGATTTTTATAACTTCTTGTTGCAATATTTCCTGTGCTTTTGCTTCATCATCTGAGTGTATATATCCTATTATTTCGCCATTTTTTACTGTGTCTCCAACTTTTTTATTAAATACAAAACCGACTCTTGGATTTATATCATCTTCCTTTTTCTCTCTTCCAGCGCCTAAATAACAAGATAATTTTCCTATTGTTAGAGCATCCAATTGCACTATTGTACCGTCCTTTTGTGCTACAATTGGAACGATATATTTTGCTTTTTCAAATTTATCTGTGTTTTCTATATATGATATGTCTCCATTTTGATTTTCAACTAATTCTAGGAATTTCTGATATGCTTTGCCATTTTTGATATTTTCTAATATTAGATTTTTTCCTTCATTTAAATTCGAAACTTTTCCTGCTAACATCAGCATATTTGCGCCTAGTTCTTCAATAATATTTTTCACATCTTTTGGCATATATTTATTTTTCAATATATCTACCGCTTCTATTACTTCCAAAGTGTTGCCTACAGCATATCCTACAGGCTCATCCATTGGCGTTATAATACATACAGTTTCTTTGTTAGCTAATTTTCCTATTGCTGTCATTATCCTTGCCAAAGATTCCGCTTCTTCTCTAGTTTTCATAAACGCTCCGCTTCCGCAAGTTACATCTATTACAATCTTATTTGCTCCTGCTGCTATTTTTTTACTCATAATACTTGATGCAATTAATGGAATACTGTCTGTGCAAGCTATTGTATCTCTTAGAGCATATATTTTTTTATCTGCTGGTGCTAGGTTTAGTGTCTGCCCCATTAAACTTATTCCAATCTTTTTTACATTTTCCATAAATTCTTCTACTGTTATATTTGTATTATATCCGTGAATTGCTTCTAATTTATCTATGGTTCCTCCTGTGAAACCTAGCCCACGTCCTGACATTTTAGCTACTGGAATCCCCAATGATGCTATTACAGGCATTAATATTAAAGTAATTTTATCTCCTACTCCGCCAGTACTGTGTTTATCAACGACTTCTCCTAAACTTGATAAATCTAGCTGAGTACCTGAATAAGCCATTGATAAGGTTAAATCAGTGGTTTCTCTATCGTTCATGCCGTTTATGTAGATTGCCATGATTAGTGCTGCTGCTTGATAATCAGTTATTTCTCCTTTTGTATATCCATTAATAAAATATTCTATTTCTTCTTTGGTTAACTCTAATTTATCTCGCTTTTTCGCGATTATTTCTTGTATATTCAATTTTAACTTTTTGTATGGTGTATTTACCATACGCTCCTTCCTTTTAAAATATTGAGTTGGTTTGCATAAAGCATTTAATTTTTATAGTTTCATTTATGTAATTTTTCATTGAATTTATATGATTGCTTGCTTTACACAAAATGTGTAATAAACGTTTTTCTATGAATTGGGCTTGGTCCATACTTTTTTATTGCTTCTATGTGCTTAGCTGTGCCATACCCTTTATGCGAACTAAATCCATACTCAGGATACACGTCATCCCATTGTTGCATAATTTTATCCCTTGTAACCTTTGCAATGATTGATGCACATGATATTGAATAACAAGTTGCATCTCCTTTTATAATTGATTGATAAGGTATCTCAAAAGTATCTATTTCCCTTAGCGCATCTGTTATTACTATATCAGGCTTTTGCTTTAATCTATCTATCACTTCTCCAAGTGCTATATGTAAGCCTTTTTTAGTTGCATTTAAAATATTCATTTCATCTATATCTTTTTCTGATACTATGCCAACTCCATAAGCCAAGGCTTCATCTATAATTTTGTCATATAAGATTTCTCTTCTTTTTTCTGTCACTTTTTTTGAATCATTAACCCACTCTATTTTTGAATCTTGCTTCATCACAACTGCTCCAACAACAACAGGACCAGCTAGTGGTCCTCTTCCTGCTTCGTCTATTCCACAAATAAATTTGTAGCCTTCATTGTATAAGTTTTGTTCAAACTTTTTTAAATTATTTAATCTTTCTTCTTCCTTTTCCTTCATTTTTGCTATCTATCCTTTCTTTAAAGGCACAAATTTTGAGTAATTCTTAATTCTTTAGTCCTCGATTTTATGTCTTTCATCACATTACTTTCACAATTTTTTACATTTTAAATTTCTAATCACTAATTTCTGATATTTTGTATTTGCCTTCATAACCCTTAGTAATTATGATAATATCGTCGTCATAATCTACTAAGTAGTATGAACCTTCTTCATTTTCTATATCTAAATTTAACTGCTTTAAATTTTCATTATTTAAGCAATAATATTTTCCATAGTCTGCTTCTTGTATTATATTCAATGATTTAAAATTATTGATAAGCTCATCATCAGGCATATCAGAGATTTTTGTTCCAACAAACATATCCGTATTTTTTTGAACAATTGAATTCTGCTTTAATACTCTTGTTGCACCTTGAATTAACAACATATTAGCCTTTATGTCTTCATTTTTTTCATCATCTATATTTTTATTAATCCAATATACTGATGCGCCTATTAATCCAGCTATAATCACTATTATAAAAATGATTGCTATAATTCCTAGTCCTTTTTCATCTTTCATTTTATTAACTTTCCTTTCTTTGAAGGCTTACTTTATTTACTTATATAATATTTTTACATAATATTCAAGAGATTGGTGCATTTTTATTTTTAAATTATTAATAATTAGATTATTAGATTATAAAATAGCATAATATATTGATTTTAGAATACGCCGCGCAGCGCCCAACCGAAGCGTTAGCGTAGGGCGAATGAAGCAAATTACATACAAGCGCCGAATGGCATTATATATTGAATAGAGTGTATTAATTGCATAGCCATGAAGGCATTATACATTGGATAAAGTATATTAATTGCAAAGCCATGAAGGCATTATATATTAGATAAAGTATATTAATTGCAAAGCCATGAAGGCATTATGGAATTTGCGACAGCAAGGCATGATAAAATCAATATATTATGCTATTTAAAATAATATAAAAAATTCATTAATAATTTAAAAATATAAATGTAACCAAATTGTAACAACTTTTTCACATTTTTTTCACAATTGTGGAGTATCATATTAGTATAATCAATAAAGGAAAAATTAAAGTTGAAAAATAATTACAATTTTCCAACTAGATTTATACCTTAGGAAGGAATTAGATTAATTATGGAAGAAAATAAAAATTTTGTTGAAGTTAAATCTTCTGAAAATAGAAATTTTAATAATTCAAAGCCAAAGAATACCAATTACAGCTTTGGAAGAAATGTTGTTATTCCGTTTTTTAGCGGAATCGTTGGAGCAGGCGTTCTTTTAGGAACTTGCCTAAATGTGCCTTATATAAAAAATAAGTTATTTAAAGCTGATACTACTTTGGGTTATGATAGTTCATCAAGCATTAATTACAACAATGTAAATACTAATTTATTATCACTTTCAAATTTTTCAGATACTGGAGTGTATGTTTCTCAAAAAGTACTTCCTTCAATCGTTGGCATAACTGTTGAATATTCTGTTAGTACGATTTTTTCAAGAATTTCTTCAACTGCAACAGCTGAAGGTTCAGGAGTTATCATAAGTTCTGACGGATATATTTTGACTAATAATCACGTTATAAATAGTTCATCAAATTCAAATAGCTCATATTATACAGTTGGTGAAGCAACCAAAATAACCGTTTCATTATATAATGATGAAGCTACTTACGAAGCTAAGGTTATTGGTACAGATGAGCAAACTGACTTGGCTGTTATCAAAATCGAGAAAAATGATTTAACTGCTGCAGAACTTGGCGATTCTGATAGTCTTCAAGTTGGAGAGTGGTGTATGGCTATCGGCAATCCTTTAGGTATGAAGAGTAGTGTTACATCAGGTTCCATTAGTGCTTTAAATAGAAGCATTACAGATTCAGACGGAAAAACATTTACATTAATTCAAACTGATACCGCTATAAACGAAGGAAATAGTGGTGGTGCCTTAGTTAACAGTAAAGGTCAAGTTATTGGAATTAATACATTAAAAGCCTCAGGTACCGGAGTTGAAGGTTTAGGCTTTGCTATTCCAATCAATTCTACTAGATCAATCACATCTGATTTAATCCAGTACAATAAGGTAAAAAGACCTTACATTGGTATTACTGGAACTAACATAACAGAATCAACAATTAAAGAAAATCCTACTGCAAAACTTGTTGTAGGTGCATATATTAAAGAAATTGATGATTATTCTCCTGCTGAAAAAGCCGGTTTAAAAATCGGAGACATTATTATAAAAGCTGACGGCAAAGAAGTTAAAGATATGCAAGAATTAACCAATATCAAAAATACTCATAATATTGGCGACACAATGACATTAACTGTATCAAGAAATGGTGAAGAAAAAGAAATAATCGTAACTTTAGCTGAACAACCTTAAATATTATTTATATTAATTTTCACATCCAGTTCACACAATGGGCATACTTTATGATTATAATATTAGTATAATCAGTAATAACTGGTTAGAATAAAAATACATCCCCTTTTATTTTCAAAAAAAGCAACTACCAAAAATAGTTGCTTTTTTAATACATATTCTCCAGCTGGAGAATTATTATAGTCTAATAAATATATTTCTGTGGGTTTACTGCACTGCCGTTTATTCTAATTTCAAAATGTAAATGATTTCCTGTAGAATTACCAGTTGAACCAACTTTTGCAATAGTATCTCCTGCTTTTACTTCAGCACCAACTTTTGTAGTTATTGAACTACAATGTCCATAATATGTTTCTACTCCATTTCCGTGTGATATTACAACCAAGTATCCATATCCTCCACTTTGACCAGCAAATGTAACTGTTCCGTCGGCTACTGCCATAATTGGTGAACCATAACTTGCAGCCAAATCAAGTCCTCCATGGACGTGATCTCTTACACTTTCTACACTACCAAATCTTGAAGATACGGTACCAGTTTTCAATGGCAATGAAGCTAAATATATACCATTTACAGTTCTTTTATCTCTTTTTCGTTTTTCTATTAACTGATTGTTTAAGCTTTCAGCAATTTTAGCCTTGGCATTATTTATTGCTTCACTTGTAGCAGGTTCTTCCAAGTATAATGTTGTAATTGCTAAATTTGGATTTAGTGCACTATAATCACTTTTTAATGTATTTACTAAATTTTCTGCCTCTTCTAATGTATTAACATATACTGCATCTTCATCGTTGCCGTCAGACACTTCATATACTGAGTAAATGTTTTTAGAACTTTCTTTAATTTTTGCTATGACCGTGTTATCATCAATTAATGTTCTATCAACAAACTCAAAGCTATATTCTACATTGTCCAACGCAACAAATGCAACCGTTTCGTCCTTTTGGGCTAATACATCATTATCTATAACATTTTGTATATCTGTTCTATTATTAACAAATCCTATTTCTTCTTCTCCCAATGTAACTGCATACGCTGGTTTGAATTTTATTAAAATTATACTTACAATTAATATTATCGAAATTGTTAGTACTTGAAATATGTTTATATTTTTCTTTCGTTTCGGGTAATAATCATCTTCGTTTAAAATAAAATTCACACTCCTTTTAACACGGTGCAATATTAATTATACCATATATTATGCGAAAAGTCAAGAAAAATATTCATTTGTTGACATAAAATGGTTGTGGGTTTTATCTAAATCTGTGCTACATCAACCAATTTCAATAGTAGACATGCAAGGCAGCTAGTTACCAAGTTCTGCCTTTGTCTTGCTCATACACTGCTTTTGCTCTTTTTAACCCATACTAGACTTGATAAGCTCGATATTGCATAAATATCTTGAGGTTATTCAGCATTGCAACAGCCAACGCGTGACTGGCTAGTTGCCCTGCTCTGCCTTTGATTTTATTTCATAAGATTTTGTGTCCCCTGATTTTTCTACAAGTTTTAAATTGTTTGATTTTAAATCAATAGACACTAAAGGGCGTAAGGCATTTACAGGTATATTCACACCATTGTCTGAGTAGGACACACTATTACCGTCCACATCAGGATTGCTACTATAAGGGCGCACACGTTGCAATCCAAACAAGCAATAACTTGCATATAGAAGTACATAGCGACCCGCAAGCCAGTAATATTTTCCTAAATAATTGTCTTCTCCGTCTTTGAATATCATATCGTAATATTGACTATTTTTGAATTCATCTTCACCATATACATGGTAATAATATGATTGCTTAAATTCTGTTGTAGCGTCTCCAGCATCTATTGTTGAGTTATTTATATAATCATGCTCTTCTTCCCATATCTCGCACTCTTGGTCGTCTCCTGTTTTTGCGCCGTTACCATATTCATATTCCCATTTCTCGTCAAAATTCTTCCACATTGCTGGTAACTTATGATTTGTTTCATAAGTTTTTGTTTCTCCAAAATGTATTAGATTTCCTGTTGTTTCATTTGTTTCCTCAGCTTCGTCTTCTTTATGTTTGTAATTCGTATAATCATAAGTACTTACTTTTTGTATATCTGTTCTTCTTAGATTTCTTACTGTTATATCTTTTAATCCTTGCTGTGTATAGCATTGTCTTGCTATTTCATTTACTGCATACACTCCATTATTATATCCTGTTGCACCACTTAAATATA
>CANRBO010000027.1 GCA_947628885.1 uncultured Clostridia bacterium
GGAATTTCTGCTACTATACTTTCAGTAGTTAGTATCATTGATGCAACAGATTCTGCATTTTGAAGTGCACTTCTTGTTACTTTTGTAGGGTCTACAATTCCTGCTTTTTTCATATCAACATATTTTTCTTCTTTTGCATCAAATCCTATTCCTTCTTTTTC
The DNA here is from genome assembly GCA_947628885.1 of uncultured Clostridia bacterium. Classification (GTDB taxonomy): domain Bacteria; phylum Bacillota; class Clostridia; order TANB77; family CAG-508; genus CAG-793. Next base: position 162 of record CANRBO010000027.1, read on the forward strand.
CTTCTTTACATTTTCTAATATAACAGCTGGCTCTAAACCTGCATTTACAGCTATTTGTCTAACTGGTTCTTCTAATGCTCTTAGAATAATCCTTCCTCCTACTTTTTCATCAGCTGATAATTCTTCAACTGTTTTTTCAAGTTTAGGAATTACATTTATATAAGCTGTTCCACCACCTGCAACAATTCCTTCTTCTACTGCTGCTCTTGTTGCTGATAATGCGTCTTCTATTCTTAATTTCTTGTCTTTCATTTCTACTTCTGTTGCAGCTCCAACTCCAATTACAGCAACTCCTCCAGCTATTTTTGCTAGACGTTCTTGTAATTGTTCTTTATCATATTCGCTCTTTTCTTCTGATATTTGAGCTTTTAATTGACCTACTCTATCTGCGATTTGTTGTTTGTCCCCTGCTCCGTCTACAATTATTGTTTTGTCTTTTTCTATTTTTACTTGTTTTGCTTTTCCTAATTGTTCTATTGAAACATCTTTAAGTTCTAATCCTAAGTCTGATGTTATAACTTCTCCACCTGTTATAATTGCTATATCTTGTAACATTGCTTTTCTCTTGTCTCCATAGCCTGGAGCTTTGACTGCTACTACATTTAATACTCCTCTTAATTTATTAAGTATTAATGTTGATAGTGCTTCTCCTTCTATGTCATCACAGATTATTACAAGTTTGCCTGAATTTTGCATTAAGTTCTCTAGTAATGGCAATATTTCTTGGATATTTCCTATCTTTTTGTCTGTTATTAAAATATATGGATTATCCATGTCTGCAATCATTTTTTCTGTGTCTGTTACCATATATGGAGAAACATAACCTTTATCGAATTGCATACCTTCTACTACATTTAACTCAGTATTAGATGTTTTTGATTCTTCAATTGTGATTACACCATTTGTTGAAACTTTTTCCATTGCATCTGCTATTAAATTTCCTATTTCTTCATTATTTGCAGAAATGCTTGCTACTCTTGCTATATCTTCTTTTCCATTTACTGGTACGCTTATATCTTTAAGAATTGCTACTGCTTTATCCAATGTTTTGTCCATACCTCTTTTTATAGCCATTGGATCTGTTCCTGCTGCAACATTTTTTACACCTTCTTTAATCATACTTTGTGCTAAAACTGTTGCTGTTGTAGTTCCATCTCCTGCAACATCATTAGTCTTTTCTGATACTTGTCTTACTAATTGTGCTCCCATGTTTTCGAATTTATCTTCTAATTCAATATCTTTTGCTATTGTAACACCGTCGTTAGTGATAAGTGGTGCTCCAAAATTTTTTCCTAGAACCACATTTCTTCCTTTTGGTCCTAATGTAACTTTAACTGTGTCTGCAAGTTTATTAACTCCATTTAATAATTTTCTTCTTGCATCTTCTCCAAATTGTATATCCTTAGCCATAATTTACCCTTATATAATATTTTAAATATTATATTTACCTTTCTCCATTAATTTAAGGTTTAATGGCACCTTTTACGTATTTACAATATCTTAGTATTGTAACTTTTTTACATTGTAATTTATATCTTATTTAAATACTTTTTTATTCAGCAATTGCCAAAATATCTTCTTGTCTTACTATTATATAGTCTTCTCCTTCATATTTTACTTCAGTCCCTGAATATTTATTTAAAACTACTTTATCTCCTTTTTTTACATACATTTCTGAACGCTTTCCGTCTATCATCTCGCCTGGTCCTACTGCAACAACTTCTGCTATTTGTGGCTTTTCTTTACTTCCACTTGAAAGTATTATTCCGCTTTTAGTTGTTTCTTCTGCTTCTTGCATTTTTACTATAACTCTGTCACTTAATGGTTTTAACATAATTAATCCTCCCTAATAATAAAAATCTAGCAGTCACTTATAATGACTGCTAATAATTTATACCTTTTTTTAGCAAATGTCAATAGAGATTGCTAATTTTCACAAAACTTTCACAATTGAATTTAACTTTTCATTTAACAGCTTCTTTTTATTTGCAAATGTATTCTTTTGCCTTTTTTACAAACTCTCTAAATAGTGGTGCTGGTTTATCAGGTCTTGATTTGAATTCCGGATGAAACTGACCACCGATAAAAAATGGATGTCCTTTGAGCTCTACCATTTCTACTAATCTTCCGTCTGGCGATGTTCCTACTACTTCTAATCCAGCCTTTTCCATTGCTTCTTTATACTTATTATTATATTCATATCTATGTCTATGTCTTTCTGAAATTAATTTCTCTCCATAGATTTTTCTTGCATAACTTCCATTTTTTAACTCACAAGGATATGCTCCTAATCTCATTGTTCCGCCTTTTTCGTTTACATCTATTTGGTCGTCCATGATATGTATTACTGGATTTTTGCAGTTTTCATCAAACTCTTGTGATGAAACATCTTTAAGTTTTAATACATTTTTTGCAAATTCCATTACTGCTATCTGCATACCTAAGCATATTCCTAAAAATGGGATTTTATTTTCTCTACAATACTTTGCTGTTAAAATCATGCCTGCGATTCCCCTATCTCCAAAACCGCCTGGTATAATTACTCCATTTATTTCTTTTAATATTGCTTTTATATTTCTTGCATTAATTTTTTCACAGTCTATATATTTTATGTTAATCTTAACATTATTTGCAAATCCACCATGTCTAATGCTTTCTGCAACTGATAAATACGAATCTTCCAATCTAGTATATTTTCCAACTATGGCAATATTTACTGTCTTTTTACTTTGGTTTATCTTTTTAATATTATCAACCATTTTTTCCCACTCTTTATTCTTTGGCTTTTTGTTTTTTAATTCTAACTTATCACATATTGCCCTAGCTAATCCGTTTTCTTCAAGCATTATTGGGATTTCATACAAATTATCAACTGTTGTATTTTCTATAACATTTTCCTTTTTTACATTGCAAAATAGTGCGATTTTTTCTTTTAAATTATCAGGGATTTTTGCATCTGCTCTTTCGACTAATATATCGGCTTTAATTCCAAGTGATTGTAGTTCTTTAACAGAGTGTTGTGTAGGTTTTGATTTTAGTTCGTTTGAGCCTGATATATAAGGCAAAAGAGTAACGTGAATATATGCACATCTATTGCTTTCTTTTTCTTGTCCAACTTGCCTTATTGCTTCTATCATTGGACCACTTTCAATATCTCCTACTGTTCCGCCAATTTCAGTAATTACAATATCTACATTTGATTTTTCAAAACTGTATATTTTTTCTTTAATTGCGTCAGTTACATGTGGGATTACTTGTACTGTTTTTCCAAGATAATCTCCTTTTCTTTCTTTTTCAATTACCTCTTTATATATTTTGCCACTTGTAATGCTTGAATTAGCAGTTAAATTTACATCAGTAAATCTTTCATAATGTCCTAAATCCAAATCAGTTTCTGCTCCGTCATCTGTTACAAATACCTCTCCATGTTCGTAAGGGCTCATTGTTCCCGGGTCAACATTAATGTATGGATCCATTTTTTGGTTTACTACTTTATATCCTCTGTTTTTTAATAATCTTCCTAAAGAAGCAGCTGTAATTCCTTTTCCAAGTCCTGATACCACACCACCTGTTATAAATATGAATTTTGTTTCCATTTTAATTCTCCTCCTTTACAAAAACAAAAAGAGACCAAAAAAGCGTTTTTTTTTAGTCTCCTTAGTTATTACTTAAGTTCTTTTCTATTTTGATCTATTTCTTTAAGTACATTTTCTAAAGATTTAGATAATGATTGCAATATTCCGTCGGCATATTCTCTTGCACCACCTGTAATTTGTCTTGCATTTTCATTTGCAGCAGACATGATTTGATTTTTTTGGTCGTAAGCTTTTTTGGTAATTTCATGCTCGTCAATCATTGAGATTATTCTATTTTCAGCTTCTTTCACAACATCATCTGCTTCTTTTTTAGCTTCAGCAAGAATTCTTTCTCTTTCTTCTCTTACCCATTTAGCCTGTTTAAGTTCATCAGGTAATTTTAATCTTATTTCCTTAATTAAATCTAAAATTTCTTCTTGACTAACAATACATTTGTCTGATAAAGGCACTTTTTTGCTATTCTCTATTAAGTCCTCCAACGACTCCAATAATGTAAAGATTTCCATATTAGTTCTCCTCTTTAATAAATATCAAATTCACTCTTCCATATTTTCTTTTGTCTACAATTCGTATATTTTCTAAGATACTTAAGCCTCTTTCGTCTCTACATATTTCATCTGTTTCAATAATTATCATGCCTTCTTTATTTAAAATGCCTCTTTCAATTATGTTTTTAACGCTATCTATTGACAAATTATCTTTATAAGGTGGATCTACAAAAATTATGTCTACCTTATCTTTTATTTTGCTTAAGCACTCTTTATAATCAGAATTAATTATAACCGCTTTATCCATAAATCTTGTTTTTTCAAGATTTTGTCTGATCATACTAATAGCTTGCTTGTTTTTATCACAGAAATATGCTTTTCGTGCACCTCTACTGATAGCCTCAATACCTAATGCTCCACTCCCAGCAAATAAATCTAAAACAACTACATCTTGCATTTTACCTTGTAAAATATTGAATAATGATTCTTTTACTCTGTCAAGAGTTGGTCTAGTTAATTCGCTATCTATGGAACTTAATTTAGTACCTCTTGCACTTCCACTTATAACTCTCATACTCCTATTTTATCCCTATTTTGCTAATTGTCAATAGCATACTTTAAATTGTAACATATCCTTAATGTATATGTAATACAGACATTTTATCACACTTTTTTAATAAAATAAAGAGATAAATGCTATTTTTTTGCATTTATCTCAATTTTTTATTACAAAAATGTAATTTTTAGTCTTCAGTTTTTATCTCTTTTAATAATTCTAATTGTGATATTAATAATGATTCCATTTTAGCCTTATATACATCGAATTCTTTTTTTACATTTGCTAATTCTTTTTTCTTCTCAAGTATTTCTCCGTCTAAATCTTTTGTAGCTTCCTTAGCTTTCAACTCTGATTCTTTTATTATTTGGTCAGCCTGCTTTTGAGCAGCACTTTTTACCTCTTCAGAAGCTGATTGAGCCAACAATAAAGTACTTTGTAAAGTTGATTCTATTTGAGTATAATGCTCAAGCTTTTCTTTTAATTCATCAACTTCTTTTTTACTATCTGCAACTTGTTTATACAATTTTTCATAATCTTTTGTTAAATCATCTAAAAATTCATCTACTTCCTCAGGTGCATATCCATTTAATGTCTTTTTAGAGAATTTTTTGTTTTCGATTTCTAATGGTGTAATCATATTTTCCTCCCTAAACAAGTCCTAAGTAATTTACTTAAGATTAATTGTTATTGCCTTTTAACCATGAAACTGGTCCTTTTGATTCTTCTTTTGTATTTGAAGAAATTTCATAATTATAAGGAGCGACAACAAATATTGAATTAGATATTTTTTGCATATGTCCTTCTAAAGCATGTACAGCACCACTTACAACGTCAATTATTCTTCTTGCAACATCTTTGTTTACATACTCTAAATTTATAATTATTGATTTTCTTTCCTTTAATAAATCACAAACCTCTTCAGCTTGTTCAAATTCAGTTGGTTGCATTATAACCATCCTAGCTTGTGGTTGCATGGTAACTACTTTACTAGATTGCTTTCTTCCAAGTCCTAAGAATCCTCTTGGTTCTTCTAGTTCTTCCTCTTCAACTGCTTCGTCTTCATAGTCCTCTTCATAATCTTCATCCTCTGCTGTATTCATGTTAATCATATTCCACAACTTATTTACTACGTTTGCCATTTAAAAATAACCTCCTATTATTTTTTCCTTCGTTATACGACTATTATAAGTATCTAACTTTTTTAAAGTATTGTCAATACATTTTTTGAAATGTAATTGTTATTTAATCGTTTTGTAAAAAATTTGTAATATTTCATCTAATATTTATCGTGGCTGTCACAATAACATTTTTTATTATTAGATACTAATTTAGTATTAAATAACAATTACAAATAAGCATTTAATAGTCGATTTTTGGTTCTAATACAATCTCGTCAAAAAGCATAATTGAAGTCATTGCACCTTCCGCGATTTCCAAATCTTTTATTTCAGACGTACTGTAATTAGTTACTATTGAATAATCTTCTCCTTCTTTTTTTACTTTTACTAGCACTTTTTCCAAATATCCTGCTTTTGTTCTAATGACATAATTTAGATTATTTTCTTTTATTATTGCAGAATTTGGCACTTTATATCCTGAACTATCCCACCATATTATGTCAAATATAATTTTTCTATATAATAATAATTCATCTATACCTTCTGTAAAGCTCATTACAAGTGTTACTTCTACATCATTTTCTCTATTTATATGTACAATTTTAGCGTCTGCTAATTTTCCGCTTGGAAGTGTTATTGTTACCTTATCCCCAACTTTTGCTGAATTTGCTTCAGGTGTTCTTGATGTGCATGCAATATAGCAGACAAAATTATTTATAATTTTTCCATTTTCATTACTTGTTGATATAATTTGTCCTGTTTTTAAATTTAAATTTGAAAGAAATTCTTTATTATAATTTGAGAAATCATTTGGTGTTAACGTTTCTTCTAAGCCGTCAACTCTATAAGATACAATTCCACTGAGTGGTGCAGTTACATATTCAGAACCTGAATTAAGTTGATTTTCATAATTGCTTCTTTCATCAATTAATTTTTTAAGATATGAGCCAGTTGGGCTTAATTCTCCCGCAATCTTGGCTTTTTTGCTTACATAATTACTAATTTCTTTTTTTATTTCTTGTATTGTCTGAATACTATTTAAATTATTTATATTGCTTAACTTTTCACTAATCTGACTATCTAATAATTTTGCATCAGGAGATAGCAAGTCATCTGTGTTGCTGTCTAATGCTTCTTGAATTTTTATGTCCAATGTTTTTATTTTGTCTTTTAAATTATTTTCTCCGCTTGAATAATATCTATATACTGATTCTCCTTTTGCTACTCTCTTTCCTTCATCAACAATTTGCTCTAATCCATTTTTATAATTCTCACCTTTAACAACAGTTTCCTCCCTAATTATGTAACCTGTGTCTGTTTCTTCTTTAGAAATTTTTCCTTCTTTAATAATTACTGTATTTGTTGGATTCTTTATTAATTTTACAGTTGATATTATTATGTATATTCCTACTATGAGCAACACTATTACACCTAACAAAACTTTCATTTTATTAAGTCTTTTTCTTCGATTTTTTAATTCAACCTTACTATCTTTTTTCACCTATTTCCTCCAAAATAATAGTAGTGTTTTCCTCTTTTGTATTTTTTATTCCGTCAAGCCATTTTGCATCTTGGTATGATTTAAACCATGTAATTTGCCTTTTGGCATATCTTCTACTTTCTTGCTTTATTTTTTCTATCATTTCTTCTTTTGTTAGTTCATGATTAAAATATTGAACCACTTCTTTATAACCTAATCCTTGCATTGCTGTTGGAAATTCATCATATTTTTTTAAAATATTTTGTACTTCCTCAATCAAGCCTTCGTTTATCATTATGTCAACTCTTCTATTTATTCTATCATACAAAATTTCTCTATCCATGCTTAGCACAAATATTCTATAATCATATTTTAACTCTTTTCTTGATTCTTTTTCAAGTTCTGTTTTAGTTTTTCCTGTTGAGTGATATATTTCGAGCACTCTTGAAATTCTTTTTCTGTCATTTTTGCTTATTTTTTCCATTGCTTTACTATCTATTTTTAATGCTAGTTCATACAACTCTGACAAATTAGTTTCTTCAAGTTCTTTTCTATATTCTAAATCTAATGGATCATCTTCATATTCTATATTATATATTAATGAATTTATGTAAAGTCCTGTTCCGCCAACTAATATTGGCGTTTTTCCTCTTGATATAACATCTTCTATAACTTCTGTTGCATCACGTTTAAAATCAGCTACCGTATACCTTTCATCAGGACTAACGAAGTCGATCAAATGATGCTTTGCCATTTTTCTTTCTTCTGAAGTTGGCTTAGCTGTTCCAATGTCCATATCTTTGTATATTTGCATTGAATCACATGAGATGATTTCTCCATTTGTTTTTTTAGCTACTTCAATTCCAAGAGCTGTTTTCCCTGATGCAGTTGGACCACATATTACAATTATTGTTGGCTTACTCATTAACCACAGCCTCCAGTTTTAATATTTCATTATTTAAATTTTTATTTTATTATTTAATGTTTTACTTAACACATATTTATTATTTGATTTTTATTTAACACATATTTATTATTTAATTTTTTTATGCTTATTTTATTATTATGTTTTATCTAATGCTTATTTTATTATTTGATGTTTTTTAATGCTTATTTTATTATTTAATGTTTTATTTAACACATATTTTATCATTTAATGTTTTATTTAACGTATATTAATTATTTCATATTAATAGTCAACTAAATTATTGCCAGCATTATTTTAAAAATATTGCATTGTATATGATTTTATATATAAACACTCAATTATTATAAAAAATATATCAAATATTACATATAAAATTATTTTATTAATTAATTTTCTAGTAACTATATCTTCTAATTTCCATTTGGCAAGCTGCAATCCAATTGGGCAAGCCATTAATATCATATTAACTGGAAATATTGTAAATATTATTATTGGCTTCATTACATCTGATACTTGTTCTAGCATACTTCCTGCTTGTCCTATTGAATATATAATATTTGCCAATACTAAATTTGCTATTATCATAACAACTGCTGTTACAGTCTTAAATGCATTATTTGTTCCATTTAATAATTTGCACAAAATCATAATTGAAACCATACTTAAAATTACTATTAAAGTGATTATAATGTTTAACATTTTCTTTTATCGTATAAGTATTATACGACTTTCTCCTTTCCCTATTCAAAGTCTTTGGTGATTGCACATTATCTCCTTGAGAATTTCTTTTCTATATCTGTTTTTGACATTTTAATTACAGTTGGTCTTCCATGTGGGCAACTAAATGGATTTGGTAATTTCAAAAGTTCTTGCATTAAAGTATCAACTTCATCTTTAGTTAATGCCATATTAGCTTTAACTGCTGCTTTACAAGCAACGGTTGCCAAGAACTTATCTTCTAATTCTTGTTTTGCAGTTCTAGCAACTGTATTTATTTCGTCTAATGTTTCCAAAAATATTTCTTTTGTGTCAAAATCCATACAGAAATCAGGCACTCCAGTAAGCTTTATTGTGTTATCTCCAAATTCTTCAACTATAAAACCTGCCTTTTCAAATAAACCTTTATTGTCTCTGAAAATTCCCATTTCTTTATTGTTTAAATTTATTATGTCAGGCAGTAACATCAATTGAGAATCTTTTTCCTTTTCTGAGTAATAATTCTTTTTCACTTTTTCATACATGATTCTTTCATGTGCCGCATGTTGATCTAATATGTATAAATCATTATTAATACTTAATATTATATATGTATTAAATGCAATACCGATGAATTTATATGGCATGGTTGATTCATTATCATCTGTTTCAAATAATGAGATTTCATTTGCTTTTATTGGTGAAATTGGGTATTGTTTTTCTTCTTCTGCAATTTTTTCTTTATATTGTTTTTGTGCTTCTTCTATATTTCGACCAAATAATTTTTTATACATTTCTTCAAAAGAAATTTCTTTTTCTATATCTTCTTCTTTGCTTTCTTCAGTTTCATTTGCAGTATCTAACTTGTCTGTTTTTTGTTTGCTTTCTCCTTCAATTTCCTTTCCTTGTTCTAATTCATTTATTACGTTACTTTTTTCTATTGCTTTGGTTTCATCATTTTCTTTACTAGCTTCGTCTTCTTCCTTCTTGCTTTCAGCTTGCACTTCTGCTGCATCTTCCTTCTTGTTTTCGGCCTGTGCTCCTTCTAAATTTTCGTGCCTTTCTTTTCCCTGCACTCCTATTGCATTTTCTTTCTTTCCTTCTCCTTCCTTTTCGTTGTCAGCTTGCACTCCTGCTACATCTTCCTTCTCTCTTTCAGCTTGCACTTCTGCTACATTGTCGCGATTATCATCTTCCTTCTTACTCTCACTTTTTGCTTCTGTTACTTCATCTTTCTTGCCTTCTTCTTTATCATGTTCTTGCTTTTTCTCTTTTTCTAACATAAAAGCAGTAAAACTTTTTAGACTTTTTGTAATTTCCTCAGGAGTCGTTGCTTTTGCCATATCTTTTATAAATTTTGTTCTAGTTTCTTCGTCTAATCCTTTTATTGTATTTTTAAATTCACTAAATTTAGGCTCTTCATCCTTGGATTGCTTTTTGTCATCTACACTTTTTGAATTTTCAAAAGTTTTATTTAATCCCCATGCTTCAACTCTGTCTTTATTTTTTACTTCTCTAAGCATATCATTTGGTGTATAACTTGAATAATCTTTTTCAGTATCTGATACTAAATCACCTTTTAACAATGTTTCTTTAATTGCATGATATATTGCTTTAAAAATTTTTCCTTCTTCTTCAAATCTTACTTCAAGTTTAGTTGGATGAACGTTTACATCAACCTTTCTCATATCCATATCAATATTTAGTATCAAAAATCCATGTTTTCCAACTGTAACTAATCCTTTAAATCCCTGCTCTGCAGCTGATGTTAAAGTTTTATCTTTTATAAATCTATTATTTACAAAGAAAAATTGATTTGTTCTATTAGATCTCGAAATTATTGGCTTTCCAATAACACCAGTTATGTGCATATCTTCATAAGTATAATCAACCGGTAAAATATTTTCTACAGTTTCTTTTCCAAATATTGCATAAATAGTATCTTCTATTTTTCCACTGCCATTTGTTTGAATAACTGTTTTGCCTGAATTTATTAATTGTATTGCTACTCCTGGGTTAGCTAAAGCTATTCTTGTAATTGTATCTTCTATGTATCCAAGCTCTGTAAAGTCTTTTCTTAAAAATTTGTATCTTACTGGCGTATTATAAAAAAGTTCTTTTACTGTTATAGTGGTTCCTTTTGAAGTACCTTCTTCATGTTTGTCAATAATATCTCCACCTTCTACAATAATTTTATATCCAATTTTATCCTCTTTTGTTTTTGAAACGAGTTCAACTTTGGCAATAGCTGCTATACTTGCTAAAGCCTCTCCTCTGAACCCCATAGATTTAACGATTTCTAAATCATCAGCTTTTCTGATTTTGCTGGTTGCATGTCTTTCAAATGCAATTTCCATATCATCAGGCATTATTCCGCTTCCGTCATCAATTACTCTAATGTATGAAATTCCTCCATTTTTTACGTCAACTGTAATATTCTTTGCTCCAGCATCTATGGAGTTTTCCACTAATTCTTTTACTGCTGATGCTGGTCTTTCAATAACTTCTCCAGCTGCTATTTGATTTATTGTTAAATCATCTAACAATACAATTTTTCCCATTATTAATTCAATT
>CANRBO010000028.1 GCA_947628885.1 uncultured Clostridia bacterium
GTGTACATCCTATAAAGCATTTCTGCCCAATCTTGTGCTTCTGTTCCTCCTGCACCTGGATGTATTGTAACTAAAGCATTATTCTTGTCATATTTTTCTGATAAAAGCGTTGATATTTCTAAGCTGTCTAGCTCTTCATTAGTTTTATTGATTAAGCTGTCTAGCTCTTTTTCCATTTCACTATCAGATTCGGTTTTTAGCAATTCAATCATTTCTGATACTGTTTGTACATCTTTTTTTATTTCATTATAATTAAATACTTTTTTCTTTAATTCATTTATATCAGAAAGGATTTTACTCGATTTTTCTGCATCGTTCCAAAATTCCTGTTCTTCAGTCTTTTTTTCTAATTGATTTAATTCTGCAGTTAATTTTTCAATATTTATGGAATTGCCAATCTCATTTATTCTTTTGTGCTGTTCTTCATTTATTTTTGTTGCATTTTCAAAATCAAACATAACTACTCCTCTTTCAGTTATATTTTATCAATAAAATAGAGAACAGTCAATTTATTTCAAATATTTAATTGTAAATGTTGTTCCTTCACCTTTTTTTGATGTGACTGATATACAACCATTATCCTTTTCAATAATTGTTTTTGCTAATGCTAAACCTATCCCGATGCTGTCATTTGCTGCATTTTCAGCTTTATAAAATCTCTGAAATATGTGGTTTACATCTTTTTTAGAAATCCCTTCTCCATAATCTTTGATTATTATTTTTAGCATTACAGATGAATTTTCTACTTTTATATCTATTTTTGAATTTTCTTTGCTATGTTCTATCGAATTTTTTATTATATTAGTTAATGCTTCTAATTGCCAGTTATAATCTAATTTGAATTCTAAATCAGGCTGGACATCTGTTATTACTTCTATATTTTTTATATCTAATAGTATTGAAAGATTTTCTATTGCTCCGCCAATTAATTTTTCAACATCTACAATATCGTCGTTCATAGTAATTGTGCCTGAGTCAAACTTGGCTAGTTTTAAAAGCGAGATTACTAATGATGAAATCCAATCTATTTGCTTGCTAATCGTTTTCAAAAAATCTTCCCTAGTTTTCTCATCCATTTCAGGATTTTCATACAAATTATCTATCATTATTCTAACTGATGTAATTGGCGTTTTTAGTTGATGTGAAATATTTTCTAAGGCATTACTTAAATTTTTATTTTCTTTTTTACTGTTTTCTGCCGCTTCCCTTAACAAAATAGTAGTCTTGTAGAGTTCATTTCTCAATTTTGAAAGTTCGTCATCATCATTTTGTTCAATATTTAATTTGTAATTTCCATTGTTTACTTTTTTCAAATACGAGTTTATTTCATTGATTTCCTTATTTTGATTACTTATATAATATAAAGATATGCAAATTATACATATTCCTAGAAGAGCAACAATTGCAATATTTATTTTTATATTTGCCTTAATCTGCTCATCTAAAGTTTTAATATATTGCATATTTTCTGTATATCCATATTTTTGAAAAACATCTTTCCCTTCTTTTTGATTATTATTATTTTGCAAAATATCAATTATGTCTTTATCATTTAAATTTGGATATTTTTCTTTAATTGTCCCTATTATTTGCTCCAAATTTTTATTGTATATTTGATTTATCGAGTTATATTGATTAGTTAGAACAATTTGAAATATAACTATAAATATAAAAATAATTATTATGCTTGGTAAAATTATTTTTTTTATATTATTTTTATTAATCTGCATATCTCCTACTCTACCCTATATCCAATTCCTTTAATTGTTTTTATTACATCTTCGGTTCCTAATTTAGCTCTTATTCTTTTGATGTAAACTGTTAAAGTGTTATCATTTACATAGTTGCCAGCTATGTCCCAAATCTTATCTAAGATTTTTTCTCTTGTAATTGTTTTCCCTTTATTCTGTAGTAAAAGTATCAATATTCTATATTCTAAAGCTGTAAATAATACTTCCGCTTCATTTATATACACTCTTTTAGCTTCCAAATCCACTCTTATATTTCTGCAGATTAATTCCTTCTTGTCTTTATTATATCTCCTTAAAACATTTTGAATTCTTGAAATTAGCTCTCTATTTATAAATGGTTTTATTATATAATCATCTGCACCTAAATCAAAGCCTAACACAACATCTTTTTCTTCATCTTTTGCTGTTAAAAATATTACTGGATAGTCTTTTTCTTCTTTGATGTATTTGCACAAATCAAAACCATTTCCGTCCGGAAGCATTATATCTAAAATGACTAAATCATATTCATTAGAGCTTAGAGCATCTTCAGCTGATGACTTTGACTTAGCTATATCGAGTTCAAAATGCTCTTGCTCTAATGTATATTTTAAACCTTTTATAATAATTTCATTATCTTCTATTAATAGTAATTTATTTTTCATAGATTTCCTTCATATTTAATTTTGTATTATTTTATCACATAATTTCAATATTGACTAGATGTTATCATTTCTAATTGTTTCTACTATATTTTGTTTATTTATTTTACCAAGTGAATATTTCATTGTCAATCCAACTATTATAAATACAAATAACATAGATAATAATATTGGCATCATTGGTAGTCTAAATCCGAATTCAATATTTTGTGCATAAGAACGATATATCAAATAAGATAGCCCAACTCCTAATGGGATTCCAATTAAAAGTGATTTTGCTCCATACATTATACTTTCCAAGAATATCATTTTATTAAATTCTTTTTTAGTCATACCAATTGATTTAAGCATAGCAAATTCTTTACTTCTTAAAATCATATTTGTAGTAATTGTGTTAAATATATTGGTTACTCCAATTAATGTGATTACTCCTATAAATCCATATAAGAATATGGACATAATAAGTATAATTCTTTTCTCCGCTTCTGCATTTGCTTCAATATTGTTTATGCTTAATCCTGCATATTTAACATCTGTTTTTACCATGTCCAAGAGATTTGCTTCTAATTCATTTGGTTTTTCTGCATTTATCAATAGTCTATCTAGGTAACATATATCAGTGCTTATCAAATCTGATTCTTCTGAAATAAATATATATCCTACAGATGATGAACTGTAAAATCCCATTGGCGGTTTATTAGTTACCTTTGTTATTGTGATATTTTTTTCTCCCTCTTCAGTAATAATATTTATATTATCTCCGTCCTTGATATTAAATAACCTGATTACTCTTTGCGGATTATTTTCCGTACTATACATAAATTCATCTGTTAGTATTGCAGTATTTTTTTCCTCTTTTACACCAAGCTCTTTTAAATATCTACTAAAGTAATTCTTATCCAATTTTACTATTTCTATAGTGTCAAGATTGTCGCTAGCATCATTATCTGTTGTTGATCTGTGAATATCTTTATTTTCTTGCGAGCCATATTTTTCCAAATCAATTTGTCCGTTTCGTTCGTAGTTATAGCTATAATCTGTTAAGTTAAAATTACTAATTATTTCGTTGTATATCTCTAATTTTTCCTTATTAGCCAATTGAGTTTCTTTATCAATGTTCGCTAAAACTGATATATTGTATCCATAATCATTGTAGTAATATCCTGTCATTTTTAAACCGTCTTGCAAAAATGATGAAAGCGCAATAAATATGGTTATGCTAACTACTAATGAAATGACTGTGGTTCTATATTTTTTCCTACTTCTTTTTAAATTTTTAGCAGCTATTACTCCACCTATACCGAATATTTTCTTTGTAAGTTTTGAAGTTTTTATCTTTTTAGCTTTTATTTTTATATCTTTGCTCTCCCTTATCGCTTCTATCGGTGTTATCCTTGAAGCCCTTATTGCAGGGATTATCGCAGAGAAAAATATTGTTATGCTTGATGTTGCGACTGTAATTAAGATTGCTTCTAATGGAAGTCCATATAAAAATAGCACAGAATCATTAAGAATTATGTCTGACGTAAGTAGATTCACAAGCCATACCAATACCACGACTGCTATTATTCCGCATAATATTCCAAGTGGAATTCCAATTAGTCCTATAAATAAAGCTTCAAATAAAACACTTTTTCTAATTTGTTTAGAAGTAGCTCCTACACTTGACATCATCCCGTATTGTTTAGTTTTTTCTGATACTGATATATTAAAACTATTTTTTATTACAAATACACTACTTACCACAATTATTGCAATAACTATTCCTACTATATTGTAAATTGCAGTTAATGAATTATCACTCAAATTTCCTTCAAATCTCAGTAATTCTGAATTTTTGATAACTTTTACTTCCGCTTTTGTATCTTCCATTATTGTATCAGTTATAGTATTTATTAATTTTTCCATTTCAGTTCTATCAGAAGGATCTTTCAAATAAACAGAAATGTTTGCATTTTTTCCCTGCATAATTTGTTCTCGAGTTAGATGAGTTATAACTGTGTATCCTGGCGAAGAAAATGGTTCCATTGTATTATAACTAGGTCTATCTATAATTCCTACTATTGTGTATGTTTTAGAAGCGGTATCTATTATTTTTTCACTATTTTCTATATTGGGTTCATTTGATGAACTACCATAATCAAATGTATTATACTTGCTTAGTACATATCCGCTATTATGTACTCTATTTCCTATATCTAATGTAATCGTATCTCCTACTTTAAATTCAACCCTTCCATTGGTAATGATATGATTTGAAATAACTAGCTCATTTTCATTTTGTGGCATTTTTCCTTCAATTAGCTTTAGACCTGAATTAGCAAGAGCTTCATCATCTAAGCCCAATACATATAAATATGGTTTATTTTCATTTTGACTATTTTCTAAATAGCTAAAACCTATCTCTTGGCTGTAAAAATAGCCTTTTATATTTTGGTTATTTTCAATATATTTTAGTTCTTCTTTAGGAACGTTTTCGAATCTTATATGAAAAGAACCGTTGTTTTGTTTTTCTGTATCTATTAAAGTCTTTTTAAGACTCATAAGCATCCCAGCAACGGCACAAATAAGTGCAGTAGAAAGTGCTACACCAATAATCGTCACTATAGTTCTCTTTTTATTTTTACTCAAACTCTTTAAAGTAAATTTATTTAATATATTCATTTGACTAATTCCTTTCATCTCCTATAATCTTTCCGTCTTCTATTGTTATTACTCTATCTGCTTGCCTAGCTATTTCCAAGTCATGAGTAATTATTATTACAGTCTGATTATATTTTTTATTTGAAAGTTTTAACAAAGACACTATCTCATCACTTGCCTTTGAATCTAAATTACCAGTTGGCTCATCTGCCAAGATTATTGCTGGATTATTTATCATAGCCCTGCCAATAGATACTCTCTGTTGCTGTCCACCTGAAAGTTCATTTGGAAGATGCATCGCTCTGTTCTCCAATCCTAATGTTTTAAGTAGATTACTTAATCTCTCCTTATCTACATTTTGCCCGTCCAAATCACAAGGAAGAGTAATATTTTCCTGCACATTTAAAATTGGTATTAAATTATAAAACTGATAAATAATGCCTATTTGCCTTCTTCTAAATATAGCTAGATTGTCATTGCTTAAAGAATATATATCTTTTCCGTCTATATACACTTTACCCGAAGTAGGTCTGTCAACTCCACCTAAAAGGTGTAGAATCGTTGATTTACCACTACCACTAGCTCCGACAATGGCAACTAGTTCTCCTTTTTCAACTGAAAAAGATACATCATCAACAGCTTTTACCTTGTTCTCCCCTTTTCCATAAGTTTTAACTAAATTTTGGACTCTTAATATTTCCATTTTTATAAAAATTCCTTTCTTTTTTTATAATATACCAAATGTAAATGACAAAAAAATGACTAAAAAATTGTTTTGCTACAATTTTTTAGTCATAGTTAAATTAAGCTATTTACGCATTTTTTCCGTGGCAGTTTTTATATTTCAAACCTGAGCCACACCAGCAAGGATCATTTCTTCCTATTTTAGGCGATTCATTAACTATTGTTTTGTTTATTCCACCTTCTTTTGGAGAAATGTTTCCGTCAACAAGTTCAATTGCAGATTTTTCTTGCAATTTAGCATCTGTAATTCTAGCTGACTCTTTTCTTGATTGTCCTTCATCTCTCTTAGTTGCGTGCATCAACAAGCGAACTACGTCAAATCTAATATCTAAGCTCATTTGATCAAACATATTAGAACCTTCATCTCTATATACAACAATTGGATCTCTTTGACCATAAGCACGAAGTCCAACACCACGTTTTAATTCGTCCATATTGTCTATGTGTTCCATCCATTTTTGGTCAACAATCTTAAGCATAACTACTCTTTCAAGTTCTCTTAAAGGTTCGCCAAATTTTTCATTTTTGTCTTCATATATAGCTGTTGCTTTTTCTTGCAATTCTTTTACTATCTCAGATTCACTTGTTTTGTCTGATTTTAATGTATCTAATGAAGTAATTCCAAATACATTAGAAACTTCTTGCAATAGACCTTCTCTATCTATTTCTTCTCCATTTACATAAGCTGGAACAATTTCTTCAGCTACAGAATTAATCATAGACATAACATTGTCTTTTAGATTTTCTCCAGCCAAAACTCTTCTTCTTTGAGAGTAAATAGTTTCCCTTTGTCTATTCATAACATCATCATATTGTAACACATTTTTTCTGATACTGAAGTTTCTACCTTCAACCTTCTTTTGAGCATTTTCAACGGCTTTAGAAAGCACTCTCACTTCAATAGGCATATCTTCGCTTACACCTAATGAGTTATATAATTTTGTAATAGTACTTCCACCAAAAATCTTCATTAAATCATCATCTAATGAAATATAGAATCTTGATTCTCCTGGATCTCCTTGACGTCCTGAACGTCCTCTTAACTGGTTATCGATACGTCTTGACTCGTGTCTTTCTGTACCAATAATTTTAAGTCCGCCAGCATCTATAACTTTTTGTCTTTCATCTTCTATACCTTTTTCAAACTTTTTAACAAGTTTTCTAAATTCTTCTCTTCTTGCAATGATTGCTTTGTCGTCAGTTTCGTTAAATGCAGTTGCTTCTTCAATTTCTTCGTAAGTATATTTTTCTCTCATTTCTTGTTTTGCTAAATACTCACTATTACCACCTAAAACAATATCGGTACCACGACCTGCCATGTTAGTTGCAATAGTAACTGCTTTGTATTTACCAGCTTGAGCTATAATCTCAGCTTCTTTTTCATGGAATTTAGCATTTAATACTTGATGTGGAATTCTTTCTTTATTAAGCATTTTGCTCAATTTTTCAGATTTATCAATCGAAACTGTACCAACAAGCACTGGTTGACCTTTTTCATAACTTTCTTTTATATCATTAATAACTGCTCTAAACTTAGCATCTTCATTTTTGTAAATAATATCCGAATGATCTTGTCTTATCATTGGCTTGTTAGTAGGAATCTCGATAACATCCAATCTGTATATTTCTTGAAACTCTTCTTCTTCAGTCATGGCTGTACCAGTCATACCTGACAATTTATCATACATCCTAAAATAATTTTGAAATGTAATGTTTGCAAGAGTTTTAGATTCATCAGCAACTTTTACATGCTCTTTAGCTTCAATTGCTTGATGAAGACCATTATTGTATCTTCTACCATACATGATACGACCTGTAAATTCATCAACAATTAAAACTTCTCCGTCTTTAACAATGTAATCAACATCTTTTTTCATAATACCATGTGCACGTAAAGCTTGATTAACTGCATGAACTAATTCAGAATTTTCAATATCGTTAAAGTTCTCTAATCCGAATTCTTTTTCAGCTTTAGCTATTCCTTTTTGAGTAAGTGAAGCGGATTTTGCTTTTAAATCTATGATGTAATCATATTTTTCATTATCTTCTTCTTGAACTGTATCTTTAACATCTTCTTCAATTAAAGTTTTAGCTTCAAGTTTAGCAACAAATCTATCAGCTTTTTTGTATATATCTGAAGCTTGGTTTGCACGTCCTGAAATAATAAGTGGTGTTCTAGCTTCATCAATTAAAATACTATCTATTTCATCTACGATTGCATAATTTAGTTCTCTTTGAACTAATTGATTTTCATATACAACCATATTATCTCTTAAATAATCAAATCCAAATTCATTGTTAGTACCATAAGTAATATCGCAATTATAAGCTTCTTGTTTCTCGTTAGGTTTCATACCATTTATAACAAGACCAACTGTAAGTCCCAAGAAAGAATAAACTTTGCCCATCCACTCACTATCTCTTTTAGCAAGGTAATCATTAACAGTTATAATATGTACCCCTTTACCAGTTAAAGCATTTAGGTAAGCAGGAAGTGTAGCAACAAGTGTTTTTCCTTCACCAGTTTTCATTTCAGCAATTCTGCCTTGATGAAGAATAATACCACCAATTAATTGAACATCAAAATGTCTCATCCCGATTACTCTCTTAGCTGCTTCTCTAACAACCGCAAAAGCTTCAGGAAGTATATCATCAAGAGTTTTACCTTCTTCTAATAATTTCTTAAAATAATCTGTCTTTCCCTTTAATTCATCATCTGTTAATTTTTGCATATCTGCTTCTAAAGAGTTAATTTTATCAACAATAGGCTTAACTCTCTTAACTTCTTTTTCGCTATAAGATTTAAAAAGTTTCATTTAATTTCCTCTTTTCCGTGTAATTTAATTTTTTATTTCATTTGTTGATATAAAACAAAATAAAATTCTTCCTTTTAAAATTATCTTATTTAAAAGAAATAATATAAATTAATAATAGCATATTTTTTCTAAGATGTAAATAATTTCACATAATTTAATTGAGCAAAATCTTTGAAAAAATTTGTAATTTACATAAAATTGTGGTATAATATATAGGTATTGTAATTTTTATAATTATGAAGTAAAGAAAGGAAATAGTTATGACATTAAATGATATTATTCAATCATTTAAAGATAATGAAAATAATCTAAAAAAAGCTATTGAAGTTGATGATACTGACTTTAAATTTAATATAAATAAAGCTATTAATATATTAAATAGATTTAAAGAGTTTGATTCAGCTTTTTTAGACAAGCGTTCTTTAGTTGTAACTAATGGTAATCCATATATTACTATAATTCTTTGCATGCAAGCACTTTCACAAAATATTTCCTTGACAATAGATGTACAAGACTCTATGTTTGCTTTAAATACAGAAATTACAAATGTTTTTAATTTAAGTATGCGAAATGACGGACCAAAGGTTGTAACATATATGTCTCCAAGTGAATTTGTAAATGCAAATGCGGATGATATTATTGTTATTGATGATAAATCTAAATTCTATTATTTAAGAGATGAGCTAAAAATAAAAGTAAGATATGTGTCATTATTAAATGTTGATTTATATACAGATTCGGATTCAGATGATATTAAAAATTTGACTAATACTATTACTGACTATTGTTCACAAGAATATATTGGTTTAGATATACACAAAAATAAGAATATTGATGAATTTGTAAATGAAGCTAATAGATATGAAAGTGGCAATATTGCTTTAATTCTTACAAGAGAAAAAGTCAATCAAATGGATATAAATGATAAATTATCAGATAAAAAAGTGTATTTAAACTGTAACCCATTTGCTAAGATAGAAGTTGATGTTGCACTTAAAAATATACTTAAATAATTTTGTTGCAAAAAAACTAATAAAAATAATTTTTATGAAGGAGAAAACAGTGGAAGAAGAATTGAGATACTATTATGGATTTGATAAATATGAAACATTATTAAAAACATTAAAAAATTTTGATGATTTAGAATATAAAGGCTGTTTTTATGAAATTACTACACAATATGATCATCCAGATATAAAACAAAGTTTTTATAACAAAAATGTTGACGGACGATTTAGAGTAAGATGTTCAAAAAATATAGAAAATGAAAATTCTAGTGCAAAAATAAGTTGGAAAAAAAGAAATGTAGATACATTTAATGGAATTGTTAATAAAGAAGAAGAAATAGAAATTAATTTTAATTATTCTGAACTTCATGAATTAGAATATTTATTAGAAAAAGTCATAAAAATGAAAAAAATAGAATCATATGAGAGATATAGAAATGTATTTGACAATGAAGATATCGAAATAGTGGTAGATAAATATCCATTTGGAATTGCACTTGAAATTGAAAATAAGAGTAAAACTAAAAATGCTGAAAAAACAATTTTATATTGGTTAGATAAATTAAAGTTAAAATCTCAAAATGCCTATAGATTATCATGGGATGATAAATATACAGAATTATGTAAAAAGCAAAATATTGAAATATTTAAGCAAGTCAAATTTGGATTACCAATGCCCAAGATTATGGATTAGAAATATGAAAATCAAAATTCAAATAATATAAAAAAAGAAAATCTAAAATAACGATTTTCTCTTTTTTATTATTGACTTACATAGCAAATGCTATGAACACTAATGTATTACTTTTAACAATTTACTCCTTTATACCATTTTGCAAATTCTCTCATTGCATCTACATCATCATATTTAACTCTATTCTTTCTTTCTTCTTCTGACATCTGAGCTAATGTTTTATTATATCCTAATGGTTCAAAAATATACCATAAGTCAGACCATTTTTTGTCTACATTATTTCCTAATACTTCTTTTGATAACGAGCCTTCATGTTTTCCCATAAATTGTTGCAAACTGTTTCCGTCATAATAAGATAAGCATTCTGTAAACCTGCAAGTACGATTTTCCTTGTTTTCCATTAACTTTAGTATGCCATTAATTCCAATAGTATCTAACGCAAAATTAACAAAAGCTTTAGGAAATCCGTCTAATTCATCTATCCAAAAGCCACAATCTAATGATATGCATGGTTTATTCACTAATTTATATGCTTCCATTACTTTATATTTTGATATATATTTAATATCGTCGCTCCTTGGTTCTTCTAAATCATATTCGAATACTTTAAAATTCACTCCTTCTAATTGCCTACTAGCAGATGCTATTTTACCTTTATTATGTGTTACAAATATTATTTCATCCATATATCTATTTCTCCTACAAAAATATTGTTTAACTTATCATATCATTTTTTATATTTTAAGTCAATCAAACCGTTCATTTCATTTTTTTAATTTCCCCAATTAAGACATGAATAATGGACATACTAAAGTAATAGATTTAATATAAAAGATTAGAAAGAAATTGTGTACCCTGAACACAACACTAGAAAGGAACGTAATCAATATGTTTATATGTAATTTTAAGATAAATGGAAAGAAAATTGCAAAGCTTATATTAATTGTAATAGCAATAATAATTATAGCAATAATTGGTTTTTCAGTATTTTCAGTATTTAAAGCTGGCAATAATACAGAGAATTCCAATAATCAAAATATAATAGATATAACTGCTAGTGAGTATACATCATTTCTCAAAAATGCACATGAAAATATAGACGATTATGTTGGTATGAATATCAAATTAACTGGTTATGTATATAGAATGCCTGATTTTAAAGATAATCAAATTGTAATAGCTAGAACAATGATTTTAAATTCTCAAAACAGTGCAGTTGTTGTTGGTATG
>CANRBO010000029.1 GCA_947628885.1 uncultured Clostridia bacterium
AACGCAATACCGGTAGTAGGTGGTATATTGGGAGATGCAATAGATACAGTTTTAGGATATAGCAACATAATAAAAAATGCAGTCGGCATTGTTGGGATTTTCGTAATAGTATGTATATGTATTAAACCAATACTTAATTTAACAGCATTAACAATCACATATTATCTAGGTGCAGCATTGTGTCAACCAATAGCAGATAAAAAAATAGTAAAACTAATAGAAGAAATGGGTGGAACATTTAAAATATTTCTAGCAATAATGTTTACAATTACAGCAATGTTGATTGTAGGAATAGCAATAGTTATGAAAATATCTAACAGCGGATTAATGTATCAATAATCTAAATGGAGTGTGAAATAAATGATAGGAAATATAAGCTCATGGGCACAAGGAATAATAATAGCAATAATTGTAGGATCAATAATAAAAATGATTTTGCCCGAAAATAAAAATAAAAAATATATAAATGTTGTAATAGGAGTTTACATATTATTCTCTATATTAAGTCCTGTAGTAGGCAAAAATATGAATATATCAGACTATAATTTAGAAGAATATCTAAATGTTGAAAATGGTGATTTACAAGAATCAAATAATATATATGACGACAACATAAAAAATATTTTTAAAAATAAAGTAACAACAAACATAGAATCACAACTAAAATTAAAAGGATATAAAGCAAATAATATCGAGATTGAAATAGACGACAATTGTAATATTTTGAAAATAAAAATATCGGAAATATATGAAAATAAAACAGAAGAACAACATGATCAAGATAAAAAGATCGTAGTAAATTCAATAACAACAAATGTGAATACAGTAGATATTGATATAAAACAAAAACCAGCAGAAGGCATGGCAATAAGCGATAAAAACGATTTAATAAAATATTTAAATGAAAACTATGGAATAGATAAAAAAAATATAATAATAGAATAAACATTAAGTAAAGGAAGGAAAATTTTGTGCATTTCGCAGACCAATCGTAGCGAAGGCAAGAAAGGCATGGCAAGTAAATATGTTCAATACAGAAAAACTAAAGAAAATGTTTACAGGAAAGAAAAAAACAGAAAATTTAATTACATTAGTAGTAATACTGATAATTACAGTTGTAGCAATTAATTATATTTGGAGCGATAAAGACAAAAAGACAGACAGTACAATGGAAAATAACACCAAAAAAGAAAGTGATGTAGTGAAGGTATCAGGAAATAATGTGGAAGACACACTTGAAATTAAATTAGAATCAATATTATCAAAAATTTCAGGAGTAGGAAAAGTAAATGTAATGATTACATATTCAGAAAGTAGTGAATTAAAGCCAATATACAACGAAGATTCAAGTGTAAGCAACACCAATGAAACAGATAGTAGTGGTGGAACGAGGACTGTAACAGAAACGGATTCACAAAAAGAAATAGTATTTAAAGAAAATACAGACGGAAGTAGAGAACCTATTACACAAAGCGTGATAAGTCCCAAAATAGAAGGAGCTGTCGTGGTTGCAGAAGGAGCAGAAGACACAAATGTAAAAGCAAATATAATTCAAGCAATAGAAGCATCCACAGGCTTAGCCACACACAAGATACAAGTTTTTAAAATGAATATCGAGTAAAGCAAGAATAATTCTATAAGCAAGTAGGCTTGGTAGATAAGAGAGCGAAAAAGAAAGGGTGGAAATCTGTATGAAAATAACTTTTATAAAAACAGGAAAAAGAGTAAAAACAAAGGAAAGTAAAGAACAAAAAGACAATGTAAAAGAAAGCACTACTACAAACCGAATAAATAAACACACAAAAAGTAATAAAAAATTCTATGATAGCGAAATGTTTAAAACAGTATTTAGAAAGAATCAAATAGTATTGTTAACACTTGCATTAATGCTAGTTACAGCAGGATATATGAATTACAATAATAGTAATAATGAAGTAAATATACAATTAGCAGAATTAGGAGATGCAAAATTAGTAAGCACAAATGCAGTAGAAAATGAAACACAGGGAAATGAAGTGGAAACAAATGGCAATGTGGTAGAAAATATAGTAGATACCAATGGTAATGCAGAAAACACAGTAAATGAGAATAATAATGAAAAAGAAAATGAAGAAACAAGTAATGATGCACAAACAAATACAACGCAAGTTAATAGTAAAGAAGTAGAAAATAGCTCAGATAATAAAGTAATAGAAACAAATAATGAAAATTCAAGCCAAGATTACTACACACAAACAAGATTAGAAAGACAAACCATGTACTCACAAATGCTCGAAGCATACCAAAAAATATTAGAAAATGAGAAGATACCAAATGACCAAAAATCAATAGCATCTAATGAAATAAAAAATATAAATGATAGAATAAACGCAATATCAATAGTAGAAAATTTGATAAAAACAAAAGGATTCGAAGATGTAGTACTGTTAATAAATGATAATAATATAAATGTTGTGGTAAAACAAGCTAGCAATTTAAGTGATGAGCAAGTAGCACAAATTGCTAATATAGTATCAAGAGAACTAAAAGCAGAAATTGAAGATATACATATAACAATGCACAAATAAGAAAAATTTGTGTCCAAATTTGCAGTTATGTAAAAGTTAAATGCAACTTAAAATATTATAGACATAGATTCAAAGTATTAAATGTAACGAAAATGTAATATAAAATAAGATAATAATAATTGAAAAAATAAAAATGATGTGGTAATATAAGTGTAGTAATAAAAAGAAAAAATTAAACAAAGAAGGAGCAAATCAAAAGATGAAAAAGCTTGAAAACCTTGCAAGAGTAGAGAGAGAGAGAGAGAGAGAGAGAGAGAGTTACATTTTAGAAAGTAAAAATGTAGGCTTATTAAGTGACTTTGAAAACAGAAACAATAATATATGTAAGATAAACAACAATGATATAAATACTAATGAAATAAATATTTTAAATAAGTGTAGTAAAGCTATGTGTTTTAGTGAGAACTAGAATACATAGTTTTTATGTGCTTTATATTTTCAATAGGGCTAGTGCGCGGATGCTACAACTATAATATTTTTAAGATTTATAAAATCAATAATCAGTAATTATTAATTAATAAAAATAAATAATAATTAAAAATTAAGGAGGAAGATCAAAATGAAAGAAAAACTGATGAAAAATCAAGAATTGGAAGGAGTAGAACAGATGAATCAAAGCAAAATTAATGAAAAGAAATTAAACAAAAGAAAAATAAAAAGATTAAGTGAACAAGGTGTGACTTTGGTTGCATTGGTAGTAACTATAATCATAATGCTAATACTAGCAGGAGTGGCACTAAATGTAACATTGGGAGATAATGGTTTATTTAAGATGTCAAAAAGAGCCGTAGAAGAGTACGAAAAAGCTGAACAAGCTGAAAAGGCGGGCTTAGACAATTTAGAAAAAGAATTAGATAAAATAACAATAAATCCAAATGACTATATAGGAGCATTTGTAACAGGATATGAACCTGATGAGGAAAATTGCACAATTAGTGTATTAACATCAGGAGTACAATCAACAGAGTATAATAAAAATGGAATAAAAGAAAATGGAGATCAAGAGTTTACAACAGAAAAAGATATGCAATGGAGAATATGGGATTATGACGGAACGACACTAACGATAATATCAAGTAAACCAACGACTGCTAAATTGTATTTAAGTGGAGCAGCAGGATATAATAATGGAGTATATGCAGTAAATGAAATATCGAGAAAATGTTATACACAGCAAGGATTGAAAGATATTACAGTAAGAAATCTAAGAAGAACAGATATACAAAAAGTAAGTACTTATGATTATACAAATTATAAGCGCAAAATAGATGACTATGCTGAAACAGATGAAACAACAGGAGATATAGTATATTTTGGAGAATCGAGGAGCTATACTGACAATTGTAAATTACCAATAATGTGGAAAGAATTTGATGCAAAATGGGATTATGAATACAGTAAGGGAGCAAAAACAGGTACTGACAAAGAGTGTGAAATATGGGAAGAAGAAAATGGATATATTCAAGAAAATGGAATAGATAACGGAGAAACTACAACAGAATTAAAGGATTCATATTATTGGCATAAATATAGTGAAAGCGAATTCAAAAATAGTCAATATTATGATATGCTATACAAAGACGAAAAGGACAAATTTTTTAGTGAATATTTTTGGCTTGCAGGTCGTTGTGCACGTCATTATAAAGAAGGTTGTTATTTCATGTTACATCGTGCGGGTAGCGGTATTGTAGGTGGTGATATCTTGTATCGTTCGATAGACGACCGAGTAGATACTCCTAGTGCTACATTACGACCTTTAGTCTCTATTGATCTACAATCTAATAATTTAGAACTGATAGAGAACAAAGAAGGAGAGAAAAAATCATATCAACTCACAACAATCAAATAAATTACGTTAACAAAATAGTAAGATTGTAAATATAATATAGCAGGGGGAAAATATATGATAGATCCAATCTTACTATTTTTTGTATTTCCACTCGTTACAATAGTATTTGCAATCGCACTAGAAAATATTTTTGACAATCCATTTCTAGTTGCATCAATAGTATTTGCGATATTTTTGATTGTAACATTTACTGCATTTACAGTGGACTTTTTGATATATGCCATTGCTTATAGTATATTAGCATTAGTTACAGCTCTGATTTATAGAACGATACAAAACTTAATTAACAGATTAGACAATTTAGATAATAATGGTAACAATAATCGGAAATAATAACCGGAAACAATAATGGCAACAACAATGGTGGCAACAACAATGGTGGCAATAATAACGGTGGTAATAACAACGGTGGTAATAACAACGGCGGCAACAACAATAATAGCAATGGAAACAATAGCAATAACAATAGTGGAAACAACAATAACCGGCAATAATAATAGTGGTAATAATAACAATGGCAACAATAACACTGGAAATAACAACAATCGGAAATAATAATAGTGGAAACAATAATAATGGCAACAACAATAGTGGCAATAATAATGGCGGTAATAATGGAAATGGTAACAACAATTTCCCTAACACTTGTGCATGCAGAAGGTGTTGCTGTCAAAGGCAAGTATTAAGACGTTTAAGTGGACTATAATACAAATTGCATGAAAATAAGGCTGTGGCATTTGTCCAACAGCCTTATCTTTACTTAATTTCAAGGGTAAACCAGGTTATACCCGTGGTTTGTTATATCTATATACATGTCAGATTATTACATTTTCAAATTAACAATCGTAACTCCATAATCGCCTTCGCCATATCCAGCTATGTTAAAGCTATCTACATATTTGGATTTTTTTAAATATGCATGAATTCCTTGTCTTAGTTTACCAGTACCTTTGCCATGCACCACTCTGACTTGCTTTAAATTCGCCATTTTACAATTGTCAAAATATTTATCCAAAATTTCAATAGCAGAGTCAACAGTTTCGCCTAAAAGATTAATTTCAGCTGATACAGTTTGAGCTTTATTATTATTTACGTGAACTTTCCCAGAATTAGTATTAACTATATTACTAGCATGATTATTATAATGGTTATTAATCATATTTTTATTTTTGACAGAGTCTTTTTGAACAGAGCTATTTTTAGCCTTGGTATCTTTTGGATTTTCAGAAGCATCTAACGAATCATTATATTTTTGGTTGAGCGATAGTAGCACGCTCAAATCCAAACCGTCTCCGCCAATTTCATTAATTGAATCATTTAGTTCATTTCTAATCGCATTTGCTTTCTTTACATTATTAGTATTATCAAGCTCTTTAATGACTTCGCTGGCTTTATTTTTGGCATTTATTAAAATTTCTTTTGCTTCTCTTTTGGCATTTTCTATTTTTTCTTGCTCTTTGATTAATTTATCATTATTTTGAGTTTCTAAATCTTTTCGTAGCAATTCAACTTGGGCTAAATTTTTCTCAATCTCAATTTTCTGCTTTTCAATTTCGGCTTTATCGTCATAAATCTCTTTCATAAGTGTTTCGATATCTGTGTCAGGCTTAGAGATAAGGGAAGAAGCACGTTCAATAATATCATTAGATATTCCAAGTTTTTTGCTTATCTCAAAAGCATTGCTCTTACCGGGTATGCCTAAAAGCAAATGATATGTTGGTTTTAAAGTAGACAAATCAAATTCACAACTTGCATTTTCAAAATCATCATGTGTTATGCAATAATTTTTAATCTCATGATAGTGTGTAGTAGCAATGGTTAGGGCTTTTTTACTTGAAAAATGTTCTAGCAAACTGATAGCCAAGTTAGCACCTTCAAGTGGGTCAGTGCCGGAACCGAGCTCATCAACCAATATTAGGCTATTTTCAGTGAAATTATTTATTATTTGCACAATGTTAGTAATGTGAGAAGAAAATGTACTAAGTGATTCTTCAATGCTTTGCTCATCTCCAATGTCTGCAAAGATGTTGTCAAATACCTTAATTTTGCTACTTTCTCTTACTGGTATACATAAACCAGCTTGAGCCATGGCACACAAAAGTCCGACTGTTTTTAATGTGACAGTTTTCCCACCAGTATTTGGTCCAGTAATAACCAATGTATGAAAATCCTTGCCTAAATTAACATCAATCGGAACGACCTTATCTTTATTAATTAATGGATGTCTAGCTTGTTTTAAATCAACATAAGAACCGATTTCAGGTTTGGTGCAATCGTAATCAATTGAAAATCTTGCTTTGGCAGATATAAAATCAAGCATACCAATCAAATTATAGGTTTGCCTTAGATTATTTACAATAGGAAAAAGCAGAGCAGATAAATTATTTAGAATTTTCTCTATTTCCTTATTTTCTTCAACTATCAAACTATTAATTTTATTATTCATTTCAAATATTGCCATTGGCTCAATATAAACAGTAGAGCCACTGCTAGATGTATCGTGAATAAATCCCTTTACATTATTTCTGTACTCTTCTTTGACAGGGATGACGTAACGATTATTTCTAATTGTAATAACTTGATCCATTATGTATTTGGAATATTCACTAGAACGTATGATGTGATTAAGCTTTTCCTTGATGCCAGCTTCAATATTCTTTTTATTTCTTCTAATTGAAGATAGCTCGCTAGAAGCATTATCAGCGATTTCGTCTTCCGAAATGATACACGAAAATATTTTCTTTTCAATGTCAAAATTCGAATATAACTGAGAAAAGTACACATCTAAAAATTCTAAATCTAATTCAGCTTTATTATAAAATTCCTTCAAATCTTTCGAAATCCTTAATAATTCAGCCATTTCCAATAAATTCTTAGCATTTAAACTAATACTACTTTCTAGCATTTTTAAGCACAAACTTAAATCGCTCATTTCACTAATTGGAAATGAACCAGCGTTAGAAATCAGATAATTGGCTTCGCTAGTTTCACTTAAGTATTTATTTATTTTGTCTACATCTGTATAGGGCTCAAGATTATCAGCAATGTTTTTGCCAACAAAAGTTTGACAATATGTTGATAACTTACCACGTATTTCATTAAATTCCAATTTATTTAAATATTTCTTTAGCATAAAAACTCCATTTCTCAAAATACTAATTGTAATTATACCACGAATCTGCATTGTGGTAAAGAGAAAAGTTAAATTCCATATGGCTAAAAAAGGTTAAGGTCAAGTGAAAAAAGCAAATGCAATTCTGTAAAGTGAACGTCAAGTGAAAAAGTAAATGTAACTCTGTAAAGTAAATTGCTAAAAAACAAAATACAATTGAAAAATGTTACATTAAATGATATAATGCAAAAAAATGCAAGGAGCAAAAAGTAATGTTAGAAGGGAAATTTGTTCATTTACACGTTCATAGTGAATTTAGTTTGTTAGACGGAGCAAATAGAATAAAAGATTTGCCAGTAAGAGCAAAAGAGCTTGGTATGGATGCAATGGCTATAACTGACCATGGCGTTATGTTTGGCGTAATCGATTTTTATAAAGCTTGTAAAGCAAATGGTGTAAAACCTATCATTGGTTGCGAAGTTTATGTCGCACCAAGAAAGTTGACAGACAAAGACCCTGTGCTTGATAGCAGATACAACCATTTAATCTTATTAGCCAAAGATAATGAGGGATATAAAAATTTGACCAAAATCGTTTCACTTGGCTTTACAGAAGGATTTTATTATAAACCAAGAATAGATAAAGAAGTATTAGAAAAATATCATGAAGGATTAGTGTGTTCTTCAGCTTGTTTGGCTGGAGAAATCCCAATGTACATAAATAATGGCGATATAGAAGGAGCTAAACAATCTGCCTTATGGTACAAAAATTTATTTGGAGAAGATTATTATTTAGAGATTCAAAATAATGGAATTAAAGAACAGGCTTTGGTTAATCAAAAATTGATACAGATTGCAAGAGAGCTTGATATACCACTTTTAGCAACAAATGATTCGCATTATTTAAAGAAGGAAGATGCGTATAATCATGAAGTTTTGCTATGTATTCAGACAGGCAAAAGGATGTCTGATGAAGATAGGATGAGATTTGACACTGATGAACTTTACATAAAATCACCTGAAGAAATGATTGATTATTTTAATGCTGTGCCTGATGCAATTGAAAATACTGTAAAAGTAGCGGAGAAGTGCAATGTGGAGTTTGAATTCGGACATACCATACTTCCAAATTATGATGTGCCTGAAGGATACGAAACTCATTTTGACTATTTGAAAAAACTTACAGATGACGGAATCAAAAATAGATACGGAGAAAATGTATCACAAGATATACTTGATAGAGAAGAATATGAACTTGACGTAATCAAAAAAATGGGATATGTTGATTATTTCTTAATTGTATGGGATTATGTTCATTTCGCAAAATCACACGATATTCCTGTAGGACCGGGTAGGGGCTCAGGAGCAGGATCAATCGTAGCTTATGCAATTGAAATCACAGACATTGATCCAATAAAATATGGTCTTATTTTTGAAAGATTTTTAAATCCGGAAAGAATAAGTATGCCTGATTTTGATATTGATTTCGACTATGAAAAAAGGCAAGAAGTAATAGATTATGTTGCAGAAAAATATGGAGCAGACCATGTATCTCAGATTATCACTTTTGGCACAATGGCAGCAAAAATGGTAATAAGAGATGTAGGAAGAGTATTAGATTTTCCTTATGCTGAAACTAATAATTTAGCAAAAATGATACCAAACGAGATACATATCACAATTGCAAAAGCATTAGAAATCAATAGAGAACTCAAAGAAATGTATGAAACAGATGAACAAATAAAAAAATTACTGGATATAGCAATGGCATTAGAAGGCATGCCAAGGCAGGCTTCAACCCATGCTTGTGGAATAATTATATCAAGAGAACCAGTAGTTGACTATGTTCCACTTTATGCAAGGGACGGAGTAATATCAACACAATACATAATGACAACATTGGAAGAACTGGGACTTTTAAAAATGGATTTCCTAGGATTAAGAACACTCACAGTAATAAGAGATGCCAAAGAATTAATTAAAGAAAATCAAGGAATTGATGTAGAATTCGATAAAAACATGGATGACCCAAAAGTATATAAATTATGGCAAGACGGCGATTCAATAGGAATATTCCAATTTGAAAGTCAAGGTATGACTAATTTCATGAAGGAATTAAAGCCAGACTGCTTAGAAGATATAATAGCTGGAGTATCATTGTATAGACCAGGACCAATGGATCAGATACCAAGATATATAGCAAATAAAAAAGACCCGGACAATGCAGTTTACACTCATCCAGCATTAAAGCCAATATTAGAAGTAACGTATGGATGTATGGTTTACCAAGAACAAGTTATGCAAATAGTAAGAAATCTAGCAGGATATTCTCTTGGAAGAGCAGATTTGGTAAGACGTGCAATGGGAAAGAAAAAACTTGATGTAATGGCAAAAGAAAGAGAAAATTTTGTAAACGGAAAACTTGACGAAAATGGAAATGTAGAGATACAAGGCTGTGTAAGAAATGGAATAGATGAAAAGTCAGCTAACAAAATTTTCGATGAAATGGCAGAATTCGCAAAATACGCATTTAATAAATCACACGCAGCATGTTACGCAGTAGTAGCATATCAAACAGCATATTTAAAAGCATATTATCCAGCAGAATTTATGGCAGCAATGTTAAATAGTTTTTTGGGCAATTTAGGAAAAGTACCAGTATATATAAATGAGTGTAAAAGGTTAAATTTAAGCATTTTAAAACCTGATATAAATAAAAGTTTTACTAAATTTACAGCAAAAGGGAACGCGATAAGATTCGGATTAGGAAGTATAAAAAATGTTGGAATAGCTGCAGTTGACGCAATAGTTGAAGAAAGAGAAAAAAATGGAGAATATAAAGATTTCACAGATTTTGCAGAAAGAATTTACGGAGAATCAGTCAATAAAAAATGTATAGAAAGTTTAATAAAATCAGGAGCATTTGACAATTTAGGCAAAACGAGAAGCACGCTAATAGCATCTTTTGAACAGATAATTGACACAATTGCAGACGCAAATAAAAAGGACTATTCTGACCAAATAACAATGTTTGACATATCAACAACAGAAGAAGATATACAAAAAATGAAATATACCTTCATAGAACAAAAAGAATATACCGAAAAAGAACTATTATCAATGGAAAAAGAAATGCTAGGAATATATATATCAGGGCATCCACTTGAAAAATATAGAAAACAAATAGAAGCAACAACTAATTTGAACACAATGCAAATAGAAGAAGCATTGGAGCAACTTCAAGAAGAAGGAATATGTGAATTAGAAGACGGAAAACAAGTAAAATTTGCAGGAGTAATCACAAATATAAAAAAGAAATATACAAAAAATAATAAAATCATGGTATTTGTAACAGTAGAAGACTTGTATGGAAGTTGTGAAATAATTGTATTTGAAACATGCTATAACAGATGTAACAGACTATTAATGGAAGAAAATCTAATTATGGTTGACGGCAGAATCAGCATAAAAGATGAAAACGACATCAGCATAGTAGCAAATAACATCACAGAATTAAAATCAAATGGAAGAAAACATTTAGAAATTAATTTGGACAACATAAATGACAGCCAAAAAGATAAGCTAAGGGGAGCAAT
>CANRBO010000030.1 GCA_947628885.1 uncultured Clostridia bacterium
AAAATGAAGAAGATAAAATGACATTAGATGACTGGAAGACACAGGACACAATGGATTATGAGTTAGTAGATGCAAAAGAAATAGATGAAGAAAAGCTACTAAAAGAAAATAGTATGTTGTCAAAGGTACTACTAATAGAAAGACTGCAGAATATAGATGAAGCAAGAGAGTTAGCTAAAAAGATAATGAAACAAGAAATGCCAAAAGAGATGAGGGAAAGAATCAATTTGTATATGGTAGTGCTAATAGCACAAAACTTAAAAATGCCTCAATCAGAGGTAAAAAAGATTATCAAAAATAGAAGGGAGGTTGGAAAGATGCAAGTAGATGAGATGTTACAAAGGGAAGCAAGAAGATTAAGAAAAGAAGGCATAGCTGTTGGCGAGGCTAGAGGTAAAGCTATAGGAGATAAAAGTAGAAAAATGATAATGATAAGAAACTTAATTATTAAAAATGTACAAGATGATATAATAAAATATTGTGCAGAAATAAGTGATAAGGAATTAAAGCAAATCAAGCAAGAGTTAGTTAGACAAAATGCGTAATTATTAAATGACATTTTTTTAAATTATATACTTGCCTATAATAATTAAAATATTATAGGCAAGTATTAAAATGTAATATGAAATTGATTAATAATAATCTAAAAATGACTATTTTTTAATCAAAAAATATAGCTTTTTATACATAGTTGTAGTATAATGTACTTGACGTTTATTATAAATAATGGACGTTGACATTAAAAGAAAATCTACAACTATGTATTTTTTCTAGGAAGGAATTAATTTTAAAATGTATAATTTTAAAGAAATTGAACAAAAGTGGCAAGATAAGTGGGAAAAGGAAGGTACATTTAATGCAAAAAATGACTACACATTACCAAAATGGTATGGTTTGATAGAGTTTCCATATCCTTCAGGACAAGGTCTTCATGTAGGACATCCTCGTAGTAATACGGCATTGGATATAATTGCAAGAAAGAGAAGGATGCAAGGATATAATGTGTTATATCCAATTGGTTTTGATGCCTTTGGATTACCAGCTGAAAATTATGCTATAAAAAATCATATACATCCAAAAATAATTACAAAGCAAAATACAGATCATTTTAGAAAACAATTAAAATCACTTGGATTTTCTTTTGATTGGTCTAGAGAGATTAATACAACAGATCCAAATTATTATAAATGGACTCAATGGATTTTTATACAATTATTTAAACATGGTTTGGCTTACAAAGCTACAATGCCAATCAATTTCTGCACTGGCTGTAAAGTTGGTTTAGCTAATGAAGAAGTTGTAAATGGTGTTTGTGAAAGATGCGGAAGTCCAGTTGTTCAAAAGGAAAAATCTCAATGGATGTTAAAAATCACAGAATATGCACAAAGACTTATTGATGATTTAGATGATTTGGATTTCTTGGATAAAATCAAAGCTCAACAGAAAAACTGGATTGGAAGAAGTGAAGGTGCTGAAGTTAATTTCAAAATCAAAGATAGTGATGATAGTCTACTTGTTTATACAACTAGACCTGACACTTTATTTGGGGCGACCTACATGGTTGTTTCTCCGGAACATCCATTTATTAACAAGCACAAAGATATGATAAAGAATTTGGATGAAGTAAAAGAGTACCAAGAAAAAGCTTCTATGAAATCTGATTTTGAAAGATCAGAATTGAACAAGGAGAAAACTGGTGTTGAAATAAAAGGTATAAAAGCTATTAATCCATTGACAAATGAAGAAATTCCAATATGGATTTCTGATTATGTTTTAATTACTTATGGAACAGGTGCGATAATGGCTGTACCAGCACATGATGACAGAGATTTCGAATTTGCTAAAAAGTTCAATTTGCCTATTAAAAAGGTAATAGTTTCTAAGGAAGAATTTGCTAAATACAAGGTTGATGAAGGACAAGCAAATAGCAAAATAGATGACAAAGAAATGACGGAAGCTTTTACAGATGTAGAAAATGGAGTTGCAATTAATTCAGAATTTTTAAATGGATTAGAGTCAAAAGATGCAATAAATAAGGCAATAGAGTATATTGAAGAAAATAAATTAGGAAGCAGAAAAGTAAATTACAAACTACGTGATTGGGTATTCTCACGTCAAAGATATTGGGGAGAGCCAATCCCAATGGTTTATTGTGATGACTGTGGTTGGGTTCCAGTTCCTGAAGAAGAGTTACCATTAAAATTGCCTGAAATAAAAGATTATGAACCAGGAGAAAATGGAGAATCACCTTTGGCAAAACAAACAGACTGGATAAATACCAAATGTCCACATTGTGGCAAACCAGCTAAACGTGAGACTGATACTATGCCTCAATGGGCTGGTTCATCATGGTATTACTTAAGATACATGGATCCACATAATGACAAGGAATTCGTTTCTAAGGAAGCATTGGAGTATTGGTCACCAGTTGACTGGTACAACGGTGGTATGGAGCATACAACACTTCACTTGTTATATTCAAGATTTTGGCATAAATTTTTATATGATTTAGGCAAAGTTCCAACAAAAGAACCATATCAAAAACGTACATCACATGGTATGATTCTTGGTGAAAATGGCGAGAAAATGTCTAAATCAAAAGGTAATGTTATAAATCCTGATGATATAGTTAGAGAGTTTGGAGCAGATAGCTTTAGAGTATATGAAATGTTTATGGGACCATTTGATCAAACAGCAGAGTGGTCTATGGACAGCATTAGGGGTTGCAATAAGTTTTTGGACAGAGTATGGTCATTGCAAGATATTTTAGTAGAAGGTGA
The DNA here is from genome assembly GCA_947628885.1 of uncultured Clostridia bacterium. Lineage (GTDB taxonomy): Bacteria > Bacillota > Clostridia > TANB77 > CAG-508 > CAG-793. The sequence goes on from CANRBO010000030.1 coordinate 2,781, forward strand.
TCAATATTCAAAAGAGACAGAAAATATGATGCACAAGGCAATAAAAAAGGTTTCTAATGACATTGAAGAAATGAAATATAATACTTCAGTATCAACATTTATGACAATGGTAAATGAGTTTAGCAAGCTTAAGAAAATAAATAAAAAAGAATATGAAACATTTTTACAATTGTTAAATCCATTTGCACCACATATTACTGAAGAAATATGGGAGAGATTAGGTCACACAAATCAGCTTGCTTATGAGCCTTGGCCAAAATATGATGAGGAAAAAACAATTGATGAATCAATAGATTTGCCGGTACAAATTAATGGAAAATTAAGAGCAAATATTCAAATTCAAAAAGATGAAGATAAAGATAGCATAAAGGCAAAAATTCATGAAAATGAAAAGATACAGGCTTACATTGAAGGAAAAGAAATCGTAAAAGAAATATATGTACCAAATAGAATTTACAATATAGTTATAAAATAGTTGAATTATTGAGAAAATTTTGAAAGATTGCAATCAATTTACAACGAATTAGTGCTTCAGGAAGGAAAGGTAATAAAAAATGGCTAAATCAAAGAATAATGAATCAAAAGTTAAAGAAGGCAAAGAAAAACTGATAAAAAAGAAAAAAGCAGTGTCCAAAAAAGACTCAGGCAGTAAAGATAAGAAATCATTGAACATTGCATTTAATATTCTAGCAATATTTTGTATAGCAATATTCTGCATATCAGTAGTGCCAAAAGGTTTACAAAATGATACGTTTTATACAATCAAAATAGGACAACTAATTAGAGAAAATGGCATAGATTATCAAGATCATTTCTCATGGCATGAAAATTTACCTTACATGTATCCACATTGGTTGTATGATGTGATAATATCGTTGATATTTGACTTCGCAGGTGGATATACAGGGCTATATATTTCAACAATGATACTTTCAGTAATACTTGGAGTGTTGCTATATTTTACAAACAAGAAAATATCAAAAAATTCACTTATATCGTTTGTACTTACAATTGGACAAATGGAAATAATGAGAGAATACATTGCTGTAAGGGCTCAGCTAGTTACATTTATTCTCTTCGTAGCGACATTATTGCTGATAGTAAAATACTTAGAAAAACCAAAGGTGCGATATGCAATAGGATTGATAATAATACCAATTTTAATTGCGAATATACACTCTGCGGTATTTCCATTTTACTTCGTGTTATATCTACCATTTTTAGCAGAGTATGCAATAGCGTCAATTATAGACTGGCATCTTCCACATAAAGTGTATCAATTGTGGATAAATGCTAGAATAAAATCGACAAACAAAAAGTTGAAAAAGGTTTCAAAGGATAAAGTTGAAAAATATCAGACTTGTTTACAAGATTTGAATAAAAAGCTAGAAAAATCTAATTCTACATTTGAAATGAATTTGATAAAACAAAATGATAGAAGAAAGAAACCTTATAAAGTAGTTATTGAAAAAAATAAAAATGTAATAAAATTATTTATAATAATGATTATATGCTTATTTACAGGACTTCTTACACCAATAAAAGATATGCCTTATATGTATACTTATAAAATTATGCAAGGAAATACAACCAAAAGTATAAGTGAGCATTTACCTTTGACATTAATTGATAATATGCCAATTTTGGTAACATTGACAATTACTATGGCACTTGCAATTTTTACAAAATTAAAGTTAAGATTAAGAGATATATTTTTATTTGGTGGACTTACATTTTTAGCATTAATGACAAGAAGACAAGTTTCAATGCTGGTGTTATTTGGTGGAACAGTTATTGCATCAATGCTTGCAAATCTTATAGAAATGTATGATAAAACTGGTACAGAGGATTTTATGAGATATGCAACAAGTGCATTAGGAGAGATATTAACAGTACTGCTAGTATTTATAGTAAGTATTGGTATGTATAAGAAAAATATTAATGTTGAATATATAAGTAAAAGTAGCTATCCAATCGAAGCTGTAAATTGGATAAAAGAAAATCTTGACTATAAAAATATTAAAATGTTTAACGACTATAATTATGGAAGTTATATGCTTATGAACGATGTGCCAGTATTTATCGATTCGAGATGCGATTTATATACTCCGGAATTCAATGGTACTTATAATAAAGATGAAAAGAAATATGAAGGACAAGATATATTTACAGATTATATTAATATTTCAAATATTTCAACATGGTATGATACAAAGTTTGAAGAATATGGTATAACTCATGTAATTTGTAAGGCAAATTCTAAATTAAAAATGCTTTTACAAAGAGATGAAAAATACAAAGAATTATATAAAGATTCGAACTTTATAATTTATGAGAGAACCTTAGAAGAATAAGATGTAAGTTGATTTTAAAGAAAATTAATTTTGTGGTTAAGTAAATTTGAAAAAAATTGCAGTCAAATGAGTTTCTTGTGGAGATTTGATAAAGTATGGAAGAAAGGTTATATAAGGTTAATTTAAAAGATGCTAATCAAAGGCTTGATATGTATGTAGCAAGCCTTGATATGCGTTTTACAAGAAGTATGGCTCAAAAGAAAATAAAAAATGGAACAATAACTGTAAATAATAAAATTCAAAAAGAATCTTATAATGTAAAAGAAAATGATGAAATTAAAATTTTAATAGAACCACCAAAGGAAACTAATCTAAAGGCCCAAAACATTGATTTAAACATAGTTTATGAAGATGAGTATATTTTAGTTGTAAACAAGGAAAAAGGTATGGTAGTGCATCCAGGCAATGGAAATCAAGAAGGAACATTAGTAAACGCCATACTTAATCATTGCAAAGATAGCCTTTCAGGAATTGGTGGAGAAATAAGACCAGGGATAGTACATAGACTTGATAAAGATACGTCAGGACTTATTATTGTAGCAAAATGTGATGAAGCACATTTAGATATTTCACAACAAATAAAAGAACACAAAGTAACAAAAATATACACAGCATTAGTGAGAGGCAATATAGCAGAAGAACAAGCAACAATAAATATGCCAATAGCAAGAAGTAAGCAAGATAGAAAGAAAATGGAAGTTAGTCGAGACGGAAAGGAAGCCATAACACACATAAAGGTCATAAAAAGATATGGCAATTATACTCTGTTAAAAGTTAAGATTGATACTGGTAGGACTCATCAAATAAGAGTTCATTTAGCTAAAATAGGACATCCGGTAGTTGGAGATGAAGTATATTCAAATGGCAAAAATGAATTTGATGTTCATGGACAAATGTTGCATAGCACAATATTAGAATTTGTTCATCCAATTACTAAGGAAAAAATGCACTTTGAGGCAAAACTTCCACAGTATTTTGAAGATGTGTTAGCTAAATTAGATAATAGGTTTATGGGTAACCTTTTAAAAACCTAAATATATTATACAAGGAGTAAGTCTTGGAAAATGTAAGGCTACAAAAATACATGGCAGATTGTGGGATTTGTTCAAGAAGAAAAGCAGAAGAGCTTATATTACAAGGTAAAATTAAGGTAAATGGAAAAGTAGTACAAGAGCTTGGAAGCAAGGTAAATCCGGAAAAAGATACGGTTATGTATAATGATAGAAAAATAACACTAGAAGAAAATAAAGTGTATATATTACTAAATAAACCAATAGGATATGTAACAACTGTAAAAGAACAATTTGGAAGAGATAAAGTTACTGATTTAATCAAAGGTGTAAAAGAAAGATTAATCCCAGCGGGAAGGCTAGATATGTACACATCAGGAGCTTTGATTTTATCAAATGACGGAGAGTTTATAAATAAATTAACACATCCAAAAAATGAGATTGAAAAGACTTACAATGTTACAATTGCTGGTGTGGTAAATAATGAAGATTGTGAAAAGTTAAAAAATGGTGTGCGAATTAATTTAAGTAATAATGATGAATATTTTACTAAACCTGCAAAAGTCAAAATTTTAAAAATTGATGAAGAAAAACATTTGTCAAGAATACAAATCACAATACATGAAGGCAAAAATAGAGAGATAAGAAAAATGTGTGAAGCAATAGGGAAAAAAGTATTAGCATTACACAGATCTAAAATAGGCAGTATTGATGTAAAAGACTTGAAAATAGGAAGGTGGAGATATTTAACTAAAGAAGAAATCAAAAGGCTATTAAATAGATAAATAAAAATGTAAATAAAGATAAATAAAAATATAAATGAAAATATAAATAAAAATAAAAATATAAATAAAAATGTAAATATAAATAGATTCAAAATAGTTTCATTTAAATAGATAAAAACAAAGGATGATAAAAAATGATATACCAAAGATTTTTTCCAGAAGGTTGGAAACAAGAACAGAATATATATTCAATGAGTGAATTAAAAAAGGCACAGGCTGAAGATAGCATTTTACAAGGTAAAATAAAAACAATAGACAGTAACTATAATGCGTATTTGGAATTGGGAAATAACATAAAAGGGATAATTCCTAAAAGAGAACTTGGTCAAATAATAAAAGGAAATGATTATGTTCAATTCAAAGTAAGAGATATAAACGAAAAAGACAATCTTTGTATGCTTTCTAGGAAAGCAGTAAAAGATGAGAGCTTGGCATGGGTAATTAACAACTTGGAAAAAGGAGATATAGTAGACGGAATTGTGCGAAATATTAAGCCTTATGGAGCATTTGTCGAAATAGGTGGCGGAGTAGCAGGACTTTTATATATAACTGATATTTCTGTTGCAAGGATGAAAACTCCAAAAGAAAAATTACAGCTAGGACAAAAAATAAAAGTTAAAATTAAGGAAATAGATAAGCTTAATAAAAAGTTTTATTTATCATATAAGGAAATGCTTGGAAGCTGGGAAGACAATGTGAAGGGCTTAGAAGAAGGCAGTGTAGTGAAGGGAATAGCAAAGGAAGTTACTAAAAATAGAGACGGAATATTTATTGAACTTAAACCTAATTTAGTGGGACTGTGTGAATACAAACAAGATATTGAATATGGAAAAGAAGTTAGTGTAAGAATTAAGAAAATTATACCTGATAAGAAAAAAATTAAATTAACACTTGTATCTTGTTAACATAAATGGTATAATAGTATTGTATGGAGAGTTACAGTATATTTTCGAATATTAAAGAAAACATATTATAACTTATAAATCTATAAAATAATTTTTGTAGGAGGAATAAAATGGTATCAGACAGCGAAATCAAAACAACAGTATCTCCTTTCAGGATGAGAGAAGGAGAAATTAAAGTATTTGACGGCAAAGATGGTTATGTATCAATGAATCAAATAGTACAGAAGATAAATCTAGGACATATAAGCGATATTCACTTTAAAATCCTTGAATTAATTAACAAATACGAGTTTTTAACATCAAGACAATTATTTTTATTATTGGAAAATGAAAAAAATGATATTAAAACTCAAGACAAATTAAATAATAAATTAGACCAATTAATAAGAAGCAAAATACTTACAAGATATTATTTTACATCAACAGAAGGAAGCGGAATATACAGAGTATATTGCATGGAAAAGATGGGAAAATATTTGCTAACATCAAGGGAAATTGAGTGCAAATGGCAACCAAGTGATAATGCTAAACCAGTAGAAATGATAAAGAAAAAGTTAGCAGGTAATCAAGTTGTTATAGCATATATGAGAAAGGTAAAACATTTCTCTGATTTTAAATTAAAACCTGTAATAACCGCAAAAACGCTTAATAAGCAATTTAAACCAATAGCAAGTATTGATTTAGAAGTAAATAGGCGAAAAGTAAGTTTTGTTTTTGAAGTCATTAGAAGAAACGATGATTGGGAAAATAAATTGGTGGAAAGGATGAATCTTTGGAAAGATTTTTATGATAATTTTGTGCCAGGAGATTCCGGTTTCTTATCAATTCCACAGCTTGTGTTTGTATGTGAAGATGACAGACATATGGCTGAAACCTTTAAAATATTAGTTACAAAACAATTGAAAATTGATAAGATAAATTTTTATTATACAACAGATTTAGCACAAAATAGTGACAGCTTGACAAAGAGTTTATATGATTTTGTAGAAGAAAACGGAAAATATAAAATAAGAAATGTAGAAGCTAAAATTTTAGGATAGGTTTTCTTTAGAGAAAGATAGACACAAGAAAATTTAATTAGTTAGTAACAAAATCAATAATAAATAGTAACATTTAATAATGACAGAATACATAATAAAAATATATTAAAAGATATATATAAAAGAAGAGGGACTGTAGAAAGTCCCTTTTAATGATTTTTATAAATGCTATATTTAATATATCTTTGATTTAAAATTAATTGCTAGCAATGTAATATGATTATGAATTGCTATCACCGTTTTTTCTAAAATTAAATGTAATAGCATCACTGTTGTTAATATCAAAACTTAAATCAGAATGATCCATTTGAATTGGGTCAACATTTCCGTTGTCATCATCATTGAAATGAGTGTTATTAGCAATTAAATTATTTTTTCTTCTTTTATGAGAAGAGTCATCTTCTACAATACCACTTGTGAATTTCGTAAAGTTATAAATCTTAATATCTTGTTTTTCTTTATATTTAGAAGGTAAGAAATCAAGATTAGCAGTACCATTTTCAAGTGCACCCTTAACATTTTTGATTTTGTACATACATTTTTTGAACTTAAGAGATTGAATTTTACCAGGCATATATTTGGTTTTATAACCATATTGAGCATTTTTCTTAGAATCATATTTTAGATCTTTAGTATTAAATCCAGTCTCTGTAACAGTCCACTCTTTTTTCTCACCAAGCTCTTTAGACCACCAATCGTTGTCTTCAGGAGAGTTGTTACCAAATACAATTTTATTATTACAGTTTGAAATAATGGTGTTACCTAGTTTTTCTCCATGAGCAAGTAGTTGCGAACGAGATTGAGCTGATATAACAGTTGCAACTCGGTATTTTCTATAAACAGTAAATATTGTCTCAGTGGCAGGGCAGATGAAATCAGGAAACTCATCAATATATAAGAAGTGAGGAATACGAGAATTTTCACTTCCAGGTCTTCTAAGTACTGAAAACTGCATTAGCAATAAGAAGAATAGACCAAAGGCTTTGTGAGCTGTTTCACCTAAATCACCTCTACGAGTACAAACTAAGCAAACATCACCATTTGCTAATACATTGTCAAAATTCAAATTATTATTTCTATTACATAAGATATTCTTAACACCAGGATATCTCAAAAGTGTATCCAATTGAGACATTGGAATAGATACTATTTTTTGCATCTCACTAATGTTTGGACTATCATGATAGAAGTTCTTTTTGAAATATCCAATTTGATTAGCATATTTCTCAGAAAGCTCAGAATCACTTTCTAAAATCTTGCAAAGTTTTTCAATTAATTCAAAATTATTTAATAATTTAAGCATATCGTTGATATTAGGTAATTTACCATTGTTCAAGATAGGATATGCGACTTTTAATAAAATAGCCAAATTTTCAATAATTTGATTTGAAAGATTTTCTTGATAAGCTTGAGCCATTTCAGGATTCTTGTCTGTATAAAAGCCCTTCAAAACTGTAGATATTGATAAAGCAGTTTGGACTGGATCATCAAAAGCAAAAGGATTGAGCCCAATTGAATTGCTATCATCAGGATCTACAATATTATAGGAAACGCCATAATTATCACAAACATTTTTTATCTTGTAAATAGTTTCATAATCAGGAGCCATATATGTTATTCCTAGATTTCTATAAACTGGTTGAGTTGGTGTATCATGATATATCAATTTCTTGAAATAACTATGAAAAGTTGATTTCTTAGATTCAACAGGAGTTAACATATCTAAATTGAAGTTTTTATTTATATATTCATTATCATAAGGAGCATTTATTGTAGCGACACCAGTTTTTAATGCAGCAAAAGCTAATGCTTTTGAAGTTTCTCTATAAAAATATTTTTTACTAATATCTTGAGCAACCCATGGCTCAAAGATTAATGATGTTTTTCCTGAGCCTGAAACACCAACAACTAAAGTTGATTCAAATCTTCTTATTTCAGAAAGTTTTACATCATGACCATGATCTTTGTCGCTACCAATAAATATTTCATTAGTGTAAGTTCCTGTACCAATTGATTTATCTGCTAAATTTATTCCTTCATAATCAAATATAGATTCCTTCATTGCTTTTGTATCATTAATATCTGTATATATCTTCTTAAATATAAGATGTGCAGTTGTTAAAGGAAGAGCTAATGCAATAGATGATAGTGCAGGTTTAATTAAATAAGCAAACTCTGAAACTATTGTT
>CANRBO010000031.1 GCA_947628885.1 uncultured Clostridia bacterium
GTATTTAACATTACAGTTTTAACATCTGCAAAGTCTAGGTTTACTAATCCTGGTATTTTTATTAAATCTGATATACCTTGAACACCTTGTCTTAATATATCGTCTGCCATTTTAAATGCTTCTAGCATAGTTGTTTTTCTATCTATTACTTGTAATAATTTATCGTTTGGTATTACGATTAATGTGTCTACTTTTCCTTTTAGGCTTTCTATTCCACGTTCTGCTTGAGTAAGTCTTTTCTTTCCTTCAAAAGTAAATGGCTTTGTAACAACTGCTATTGTTAATATTCCCATTTCTTTTGCAATTGATGCAACTATTGGTGCAGCTCCTGTTCCAGTTCCGCCACCCATACCTGATGTTACGAATACCATGTCTGCTCCTCTTATTGCTTCTGAAATTTCTGATTTACTTTCTTCTGCTGCTTGTGCTCCAATATCAGGATTTGCTCCTGCTCCTAGGCCTCTTGTTATTTTTTCTCCAATTTGGATTTTGGTTCCTGCTTTTGATAACATAAGTGCTTGTCTATCAGTATTAATAGATACAAATTCAACTCCTTCAATTCCTGAGTCAACCATTCTATTTACTGCATTATTTCCTGCTCCTCCTACTCCAATTACCTTAATAACTGCTGTTTCATCTGTTTGGTTCAAATTTTCCTCATAGCTATTATTATCCATTAACATAACGTTTCCCTCCTAAAATACCTTATATCTATTTATACTTTTCTTATGATTATCTTAAATTTTTAAATAATTTAATTCTTAAGTTACTTATTTTATGAATAGAAAAAGTCTTTTACCTTTTCTAACAAATTTTGAAATAATCCTTCGTTTGAATTTATGTCTAAGCTACTTGATACTGTTTTTGCAAATGGTCTTAATGCAATATATCTTACTAATGCATAAGCTGTTGCATAACATGGCTTTACCAATCCTATGATTTTTGATGTTGCCATTTTTACTGGAATATTTAAAGTAATTTTTCCTACAATGTCGCTTTTACTAATATTGGTTATGCCTTGACCTGTAAGTATTACATTGTTTATACTTTGCTTTATTCCTTTATCAGTTATATCTCTATTAATTAATTCAAAAATTTGCTCTACTCTTGCTTCTATAATTTCTACTATGTTAGAACACCTAACTATCTTATCTCCGTCTTTTACAGTATTTAACACTACTTCTGAATCATTATCTATATAAGATTTTAAAGCTAATCCATACTGTCTTTTTAATTTTTCTGCTTCTTCATGCGATATATTTAATACAAGCTCAATATCGTTTGTAATGTTATCTCCACCTATTGGAATTCCATTTGTATAAACAAATCTATCTTCGTCAAATATACCTATATCAGTATTTTCTGCTCCTATATCCAACAACATTATAAAGTCATTTTGATCATAATCATCCAATACTAAATTCTTCTCAGCTAATGTAGTTGGAACCATTCCGTCAATATCAATATCTACTTTTCTAAAAATACTTGAAATAGTTTTTATGTACTCCTTGTCTGCTAAAACAATTTGTGCATTTAATATAAATTTACTACTGAAAGCTCCAATTGGATCGTCTACTTGTTTTCCGTCTTCTAAAGTAAAATTATTTGTTACAATATCAATTATTTGCTTTCCTTCAGGTATGTCTATATCTTTAGCTTGCATTAATGCATTTGATACATCTCTTGAAGATATCCCTGAATATTTATCTTTCGCATCTCTTGTAACACTGTTTTGAACTATTGTGACATATTTTCCTGGTATTGTAATGTACGCAGAATTTATTCTCATATTCATTTCTTTTTCTGCATCTTTAATAACATTTGAAATAGATTCGGCGAGCTTTACTTCATCAACTATTTTTCCTTTTTGTATGCCACTGCTTTTTTTACTGGTGTTACAAATGACTTCAATTTGATTAAAATTATTGACTTCTCCGACAACTAAGCTGACTTTAGATGCGCCTATGTCGATGCCTACAATGATATCTCCTATAGCCAAAGTAATTTACCCCCAGTTTCTATTTTTTTATCTTGTTTAAGAATATATTATTTTTTTTTAAAAGTCAATAGAATTTGAAATATTTTTGTAACAATTTTGTAATATGTGTTACAAATTTAAAAAATTTGTAATTTTATCCTCAAAAACCTTGAAATATGTAATATTATTTAAATTATTTATGTTTACCTTTGCTGAAATTTTGGCTGATTTTATCTAAATAATATCTTCTAATTATTCCTAGATTATTAAACATCCTTCCTACAAAAACAATTATTGCTGCTAGGTAAATATCTACATTTAATCTTTGTCCTAAATATGTCAACAACATTGCAATTATCGCATTTACAAAAAATCCTGAAATGAATACTTTCAAATCAAAATTCTTTTTTATGCTAGATGCTATTCCGCCAAATACGGAATCAAGTGCTGCTACAATTGCTATTGCTAGATATTTCGAAGCACTATATGGTATTGTTGGGATTAAAAATCCTAGTAATATTCCTAATACACTTCCTATTATAATTGTTAAAATTGCCATTTTCTTATTCCTTTCCTTATTTAAATTTATTTTGTTCTTTTGTGGTCTTTACACTAGAACATTTATTAATTTTCTTTATCTTTCGCCAGTATATCGATTATTCAACTTCCTTTTTATATTGATTTCTTAAAATACCTATTATTCAACTTCCTTCATTTTTTCTGCAGTAATTTCTTTAGAGTATTTATTAATTATAACATTTTTTGATTCTTCAACGGTTATTTCCAAATTGTTTACTCTCATTAAATCCACAAAACCACTGTTTTTTAGATTTAGTGTACTCATTAAATATGACTTATCTCCGATTACTTTTACTGTATATGGCGAACTTATTCTTGAGTCTGAATTCATCATTATGAAACTATTATTTATTGCTGTTATTTCTGTTAAATTTACAACTCTATTATCATTTATTGATATTGCTTCTGCTCCTGCATATTTCAATTCATTAATTAATGTTAGTAAATCTAAAGCTGTATATGTTGCTTCATCCGTATCTTTTAAAGTAATGATAAGTCCTTCTCCTTGAACATCTGTAAGACCAAGCAAAGTTTCTGTATCATTTAATTCTTTATCTAACAAATCTGTAGATTCTTTATTTTCCTTCATTGTGCTTTGATATTCTAAAATTGTATTTCTATTTTCCTCATACTGCTCCATTGTTTCTTCGTATCTTGATTTATAAGTTGCAATTTGTGTAGTTAATTCATCACTTCTTAAACTCTCTAAATTTGATTCTTGACTTCTATCAACTGTTTTAAATTGTATAAACATTGAACTTACTAATAACAGTGTTACTATACCTATTATTACTGTCATCTGAATTTTTTGCTTATCAGCTTTAACTTTCATTTTATATAATTCCTTTCTTTGAAGGCATACATTTTAGTTAATAATTTCCAAATATTGAATATTATTTTGCCTGTAATCTATTAATTTTTTATGTCTTTCATGTATTTTTTTGTAATAGCTCCATTAAATTTATTTATTTTAATATTTGATTCTTTTTTTACTGTAACTGATAAATCATTAAGCTTAAGTTGATGTAGTATTCCCCCTGCTCTTTCTACTGCTCCGCACAATCCTTTCTTGTTGTCCTATTGCTTTTATTGTGCATGGAGAGCTTATTTTTTCGCCGTTTACCAATATTACATTTCCTGCACATGTTATGTATGTAGAATTTACTATTCTTTGTCCATTTATCTCTATTGCCTCTGCTCCTGCATTTGCAAGTTCATTTATTATTTCTCTTAAATTTCCGTCATGTATCAATAAGTTACTTGCATCTAAAACTAAACTGCTTGATTTTCCGTCTGCTAACTCTATAACTACTCCTTCACCTTCTACATTTGTTAGACCTAATAACATATTATTTTCCTTAATCTTAGATGTTTTTTGTTCTGCATCACTTGCATTTGTAGTTGCTGATTTTCTTATCACATCAAGCTGCTTGTTTGATTCATCTAATTGCTCTACTGCTTTTTCATATTTTTCCTTCCATTGTAATAAATTATCCTTTAATTCATCATTTGCAAAAGTCTGTGATACAATAGAATTTTCAATAGTCATAGTTCGTATTTGTAATGTCAATGCTAATGCTAAAATAAAACATATTATTCCTAATGAAATTCCAATTTTTTTATCTTTCATCGTTCCCTCCTTGTATTTGCCATATGGATATTTATCTTTAAAATTTATATTTAAAAATATTATTTTTCCTTAATTGTATTTGCCATATGGATATTTATCTTTAAAATTTACATTTAAGAATATAATTCCTTCTTTATCTTTTTCTCTTTCTAATATTGATTGCAGATATAACATTTTTATTTCTATATTATCCGTAGTTCCTAAATTAACTGTTTTCTTTTCACTTTCTAAATATAGCACATAATTCGAATCATCTGAAATATTTATTGAACTTATTGCCTGCCTTATGGAATAATTTTCCGTAACGTTCAATATTGTATATACAACATTAATGCTCTCCAAATCTTCTTCACATAACCTATTACCTGGTTTTATCTGATCTTCTGATGTTTTATATCCTCTTAATTTCGGCTTGTCCGCAATATTTTCAGTAGAAATTTCTAATATATATCCATTTTTATCCAAATAAGCATACGAGCTTCCATACTCAAGCAACAATTCTACATTTCTTTCTTGTACTGTAATCTGCAATGTTGTAGGCCATTTCCTTGAAATTTTAACATCATCTATGTACGAATTTTCTTTTACATTAGTGATTACGTGTTTCTTATTAACACTAAATAAATTCATACCTTTTTCTATTCTTGATAAGCTTATTATCTCATCACTTGATATTTGTGTATTACCCTTTACTTCTATCCTTGATATGCTAAATATTGGCGAAAGTAAAAAAAGTGTAATTGCTACAATTATTAAAATCAATATAGATAACCATGTTGCTATTTTTTTTGTTCTCTCTCTCTTTTTTATTTGCTTTGGAGTCAATTTTTTCTTGTGCGATATTCTTTGTTTTTCTTCTAGTTTTTCTTGTTTTTTTATCTCTTTATTTATTTTTACTTTTTCTTTTTTCTTTTGTTTTTTTATTTTGTTTAATCTTTTCGTATTTACCTTTTTTATACTTTCCGGTTCCGAAATTTTTTGATTTTTCTTGCTTTTGCTTTTTGGGGCAGAGACCTCTAAATCATAGTTAAAAATAGTGCTCTTTTTATTATTTATGTTTGAGGCACCTTTTATCGGTGCCTTTTTATTAGAACCTATATTTTTCTTTTGCATTTATACCACCTTTTCTAATTTTATATTAGCTCCTAGCTTTTTCAATTTTCCTTCTAGGTTTTCATATCCCCTTAGAATATATTCTGCATTTTCAACTTTCGTAGTTCCTGATGCTGCGAGTCCTGCTAAAACTAATGCTGCTCCGCCTCTTAAATCTGCACTACTAACTATTTCTCCATTTAACTCACTTTTTCCTTTAATTTCTATAATATTTTCATTTTCTTTTAAAATTATATTTGCTCCCATTTTTTTCAAATCAAATGCATACTTAAATCGATTTTCAAATATATTTTCCTTAATTACTGATGTGCCTTCTGCTTTTGTTAAAACTGCACCAATTATTGGCTGCATATCTGTTGGAAATCCTGGATATGGTGTAGTTTCAATATCTACACTTTTCAATACTTTTGGTGCTTTTAATGTAATGGAATTTTTATTTATTAAAATATCGCACCCCATTTCTTTGAGCTTAAACAATACACTTAATAGATTTTCCGGATTGGCATTTTCAATTTTTATCGTTCCATTTGTGATTGCAGCGGCACATAAAAGAGTACCTGTCTCTATTCTATCAGTCATTATCCTATAATCTGCTTTGTGAAGTTTTTTTACACCACAAATTGATATTCTGCTAGTTCCTGCTCCATACACTTTGGCTCCCATTTTATTTAAGCATTTCGCCAAATCTTGTATTTCAGGCTCTTTTGCAGCATTTATTATGTGAGTTACACCTTTACAATAAACAGATGCTAAGATTATATTTTCTGTTGCACCTACACTTGGAAAATCAAGCTTTATCTTCGTTCCAATCATTTCTTTTTTGGCTCTGCAATGTATGTAGTCTTCTTTTTCTTCTATTTCTACTCCTAAATCTTTGAACGCTCTTAAGTGCAAATCAATTGGTCTTTTGCCAATATTACAACCACCTGGATATGAAAAAGTTGCTTCTTTAAATCTTCCAAGTATTGCACCAGCAAGTACTACTGTAGAGCGAAGTTTATGCATCAATTCTTTTGGTATTGTTTTATTATGCATACCTTTACTTGATATACTGATTTTACCACTATCGATATGCACTTTGCAACCCAATATTTTAAGTATCTGCAAAGTTGTTCTAGTATCTTCTATGTCAGGTATGTTGTAAAACGTTACTGGCTCTTGATTTAATATTGCAGTTGCTATGATTGGCAATGCAGCATTTTTCGAACCTGATGCTTGAACAGTACCTTCTATCTTATTGTTTCCTTCTATTATATAACTTAGCATACTATAACTCCTTTTCTTAGCATTAATAACTAATGACTAATCTAACTGATATATAGTATGTAAAGTTTTTAATTGTTGTTACTTTTTAAATCGATAGACAATAATTTACTAATTCCGTTTTCTTCCATAGTTATACCATATACTGTGTTTGCAGCTTCCATGGTACCTTTTCTATGAGTAATTACTAAGAATTGAGTATCTTTGCTGAATTTCTTTAAGAAATCTGCAAATCTATAAACATTTACATCATCAAGTGCTGCTTCAATCTCATCTAATATGCAGAACGGTGCTGGGTTAGTTTTCAATATTGCAAATAAAATTGCAATAGCTGTCAAAGCCTTTTCTCCACCTGACAAAAGCATCATATTTTGAAGTTTTTTTCCTGTTGGTTGTACTTTTATATCAATTCCGCACTCTAATATATTTTCTTCATCTTCTAATACTAACTCTGCCTTGCCTCCGCCAAATAGCTCTACAAAGACTTCATTGAAATACTTATTAATTAATCCGAATTTTGCTTTAAATTGCTTTTTCATTGTTTGAGTCATTTCGGTTATAATGTCTCTTAATTTTGCCATTGTATTTTCTAAGTCTAATCTTTGTTCTCCCATTGTCTCATATCTTTCTTTAGTCTTTTTGTATTCTTCAATGGCAGAAACATTTACATCTCCTAACTCTTTTATTTTTGTATGCAATTCATTTACTCTTTTTTGAGTCTCTTGCACGTTTTCCGGCTTTTTATAATCTTGCACATTGTTTGGAGTTACTTCATATTCGTTCCACAATTCATTTATAGTGTCTGTAATGTCTTGTTCACTTGAAGTTACTCTAATGTCAAGTTTGACTAATTGTTCTTTAATATTTTGAATAACTTCAAATTGATTTGTAATTTCTTTTTCTTTTTCTGCTAATTCATTACTCTTGTCTGTCCTTGATTTTCTTAGTTCTTCTGATTTAGATGAACTATTTGTAACTTCTTCTTTTATTTTTTCGATTGATGCTTCTAATTCTTTTATTGTATTTTCTAAGTCTTCATTTTGCTTGATTCCCGCTTCTATTTGCGACTTTTTATTCTCAATGCTTTTCTTTGCATTTGCTATGTCTTGGTCTATTCTCTCAACCATTTCTTTGATTGACATACTGCTTTCATCAAATGATGAAACAGAAATCTTTAAATTTGTAATATCTAAATTAAGGTCATCTATGTATTTTTGATCATCCTTATTTAACTCTGAAAACTCTTGAATTTCATTAGATAGTGCTTCTACTTTTTTAGTAATCTCAGAAATTTCGTTTTGCAATTCTTCCTTATTTGAAAGGCATTTTTCCATGTCGTTTTCTAATTTTTGAATTGTTTCTTGTATCTTATTTTTATTTGCTTCTAATCTTGTAATCTCGTTTTCTATTCCATTTAGTTTTTCTTTTTCTCGAGCATACACGATTTCTGCTTGTTGCATCTGATTTGTAGCTTCTTCTATCTTGTTGATAATGTCTTGATTTTCTTTTAAGAAGTTTTCTTTTTCTTCTGATTTAGCAGAAATTTTTTCATCTATCTCTTTTATATTTTTCTCTAATCTTTTTATTTCAGCACTTCTTCCCAAAATATTTACTGTTTTCTTGTTATTAGAACCACCACTCATTGCTCCTGAAGGATTAATTACATCTCCGTCAAGTGTAACTATTTTAAATGAATATCTGTTGTCTTTTGCCAACCTTATCGCCGACTCCATATTATCAGTAATTACAGTTCTTCCTAGCAAATTTTCAATAATGCCTTCATACTTCTTGTTGACTCTTACTAAATCTGAAGCAATACCAATTACACCTTGGTTATTTCCAAGTATTCTATCTAATTTTTTTCCTTTAACTGTTGTAATTGGTAAAAATGTAGCTCTTCCTAGATTATTCTGTCTTAGATATTCTATGCTCTTTTTAGCATCTTGCTCAGTTTCTGTGACAATGTTCTGTATGCTTGCACCTAAAGCCATTTCGATTGCTAAACTATATTTAGAATCTGTCGAGATAATATTTGCAAGAACTCCTTCAATTCCCTTCTTTAAATCCACATTTTTTTCACAAGCTGTTAATAAATCTTTTACACTTTTTACATAACCTTCTTTTTCTCTTTCGGTTTCTATTAAAAAGTTACATCTAGTCTGCTTCATCCTGCGTTCATCAGTTAGGTTGGCAATAATTACTTCGTAATCTTTTGTCTTTCTCTCAAGCTCATCTTTTTGTTTTTTGATTTTATCTAATGTTTCCTGCTTTTTGACTCTTTCGCTCTCTACACTGTTAAAATGCTTAAGCATTTCATTTTTTTCATCTCTTTTATTATCAAGATTTGAAATAACATTTCTCAAATCCTTCTCTTCTTGCTTTTTTCGCTCAGCATAATTTTCGTGATTTGTATCTTGTACAGCAATTACATTTTGTTTCTCATATTTTTCTTCTGTTAAACTTTCAACTGTTTTCTTTTTTTCTTCTATCTCAAGCTCTTTGCTACTTAGCTTTTTTGTAAGAACATCTAATTCATTTTGCTTTTGTTTCAATTCTTCTTCAAATTTTTCTTTATTTTGAACTAAATTTTCTTTTTTACTTTCTTTAGATTTTTTCTCTTCTTCTAAATCGTTAATCGTTTGTTCTGACTGAGTTATCTCACTTTCTAATCTAGCCTTGTTTTGCAAATTGTTAGAAATTCTTTCCTTGCTTACATTTATATTAGAAGTAATTTGTTCAATCTTAGTTTTACTTTCAAAGCCAAGGTTTTGCATCCTTTCAATCTCTTCTGTTATATTGTCAATCTCTGTTTTTAACTGCTCTCTAAGATTTTGCATATCAGACAATTTTCCATTTTCATCAATTTGCTGATTTTCAAAGATTTCCTTATCTTCTTTTAATTTTTCAAGTTTTTCTTTATATGTATTTATTTTGTAGATAAATAATCCAATCTCAATATTTTTCAATTCTTCCCTTAAATCTAAAAAGTGCTTAGCCTTATCTGCTTGGATTTTAAGTGGCTCTAGATTTGCTTCTATTTCAGATAAAATATCATTAATTCTAATCAAATTTATTTTAGTTTTTTCTAATTTCTTTTCAGCCTCTTCTCTCCTAGTCCTGTATTTTACTATGCCTG
This sequence comes from uncultured Clostridia bacterium, assembly GCA_947628885.1. Classification (GTDB taxonomy): domain Bacteria; phylum Bacillota; class Clostridia; order TANB77; family CAG-508; genus CAG-793. The sequence continues at coordinate 9,700 of CANRBO010000031.1, forward strand.
CCGCTTCTTCGAAAATATTTCTTCTATCTCCAGATTTGCTACTTAAAATCTCATCAATTCTACCTTGTCCAATTATTGAATATCCGTCTTTTCCAATTCCTGTATCCATAAATAATTCAAGAACATCTTTAAGTCTGCATGGCGTTTTATTGATGTAATAGCCGGATTCACCTGTTCTATATAATCTTCTCGTAATGGTAACTTCTGAATATTCTATAGGCAAAGTTCCATCTTCGTTGTCAATAATAATTGACACTTCAGCAAAACCAAGCGATTTTCTATTTTGAGTACCAGCAAAAATAATGTCTTCAGATTTTGCTCCTCTTAAAGACTTCATACTTTGCTCTCCTAGCACCCACCTAATGCCGTCAGCTATATTACTTTTTCCTGAACCATTTGGTCCAATTACAGTAGTTATTCCTGATTTGAATTCTAGTTTAGTTTTATCTGCAAATGATTTGAACCCCTGTAATTCCAAGCTTTTTAAATGCATATAAAATACCATCCCTTTCTGAAGGCACTCATAAAAATGAAAGATTGTATTCTTTCAAAATATTTTCTTCTATTTTACATTTATATTTTCATAATAATCTTTTATATTTAAGTTATCAGTTATCTTTTTTAATGAAGCTAATTTTATATCATACATATCACATATAATTGCCAATGAGTGCAATTCCATGTCAAATATTGCATCTTCCTTAATATCAGTTTTTGTCACAAAACACTCAGCTGAATAACAAGGTAGATTTTTTATACTATTAGACGTAACAAGATCTTGATTGCCAATGTCCATGCTGTATTTTTCTTCTCCTGGAATCTCCCACTCATAATTGTATGATTTATTTATGCTAACCCAACTTCCGATTTCTCCATTATTAGAACCTGCATAGCCAATGTTTATGATTAAATCAGGTTTTTCATTTTTTTCTAAATATTTTATCATTTCAATTGCGGTTCTTTGCTTGCCTATGCCAGTAACAATTAGTGACATATCTTCAGACGAATAGAATTTAGAGTCAACCTGCTTTAGATTTAATTTTTCAGCTATTTGTTTTGCTTCTTTTTCCATTGCACAATGCAACAATATATTTTTCACTATTTTACCCTTCAATAAATTAAATTTTTACATTATAGATATTATCACAAAAATTTCATAATGTCTAGTTAAATTTTAATCGTACATTTTTACTTTACAGAATTACACGGATCTTAAACACTTTTTAACATAAGAAATCTTTATAAGCATTAAAAATGCTTAATTTTTTTGTCAAATTTTTCGA
>CANRBO010000032.1 GCA_947628885.1 uncultured Clostridia bacterium
TATGAGTCAAATAACAAAAAATACCACAAAAATATTATAAATTTACTCTTTTTCAATGAATTTTCAAAAAAAGTTTTAAAAAATTTTCAAAAAAAAGCTTTACAAATACGTATTTTTATGATATACTATTGATTATCTTGAAGAAGGGAGGGGTTCTGTAAATGACCCCGCGAAAAAATTATATTGTTTTTTTCGTAAGTAAAAGAGGTTTTAGGGCCGTGCGGGCTCCGCCTAGCACAGAGTAGTTTTGACTTTTTATTCGATCAAACCCTCTGCTCATAAAATCTCTTGCCCCGGAGGAGCCAAGCTCTTCCGGGGATTTTCTTTGTTTATTTACTTGTATTACTTTACTTTATTTTTAGTGATTTTTTTCTTTCAATTTATTTTTTCTATATTTACATACTTTATTATATTATTGTGATATTTTCTAACTACTTTTCAATCAATTTTTGCATTGTATACCATGCAAGTTCTGCACACTTTACTCTTGCTGGCATATTTGATATATTTTGAAGAGCTCTAGCTTCTTCTAATCTATCTAATTCTTCTTCTGACACATCTTCTCTTTTTATCATTTTTAAAAATATATTAATTAATTCAATTGCTTCTTCCTTTGTTTTGCCTTTCAATAAATCACATAATATTGATGTAGATGCTTGTGATATAGCGCATCCATGACCTGTATATGCAATGTCTTCTATTATATTTCCATTTATTATTACTTCAAGGGTTATATCATCTCCACAACTTGGATTATGTCCATGTTCTTTATCAGTTGGATTTACTAAGTTTTTCTTATTGTAGGTTTCTGTACTGTGTTGTAAGATTATATCTGTATATATTGATTCTAAATTATCCATTTTCAAATCCTTTCTGTTTCAATCCTTTTATTTAATCTTTTTATTTAATCCATTTTGCAAAAATTTCTCTAGTTTTCATTAGAGCATCAATTAATTTGTCAATATCTTCTTTAGTATTATAAATATAAAAGCTTACTCTGCAAGTCGAATCTATTCCCATATATCTTAAAAGTGGCTGTGCGCAATGATTTCCTGAACGAATACATACATTTTCACTATCTAATATGCTTGCCACATCATGTGGATGCACTCCATTTACATTAAATGAAATTACACTAGTATGTTTGCTTAGGTCTTTTGGCCCATATATTGTTATAAAATCTAGTTCACTCAATCTTTTCATGGCATAGCTAATCAATTCTTTTTCTATTTTTTCAACATTTTCTATTCCTATATTATTTAAATAATCAATTGCAGCTGATAGCCCTACTGCTCCACCAACGTTTTGCGTTCCCGCTTCAAACTTTGTTGGAACAGGTGCAAAAGTTGTTTCCTGCTCATATACATATTCTATCATGTCGCCACCATATAAAAATGGTTTTAATTGTTCTAATAAATGTTTTTTTCCATATAGTACACCTATTCCCAATGGCGATAACATTTTATGACCTGAAAATACCAAGAAATCTGCGTCCATATCTGTCACATCAACTTTTATATGTGGAACAGACTGTGAAGCATCTACTATAACTATTGCTCCTATACTGTGAGCTTTTTTTATAATTTCTTTTACCGGATTTATTGTGCCTAGCACATTAGATACTTGTGTGATTCCAACGATTTTAACCCCCGGAACTATTTTTTTATTTATTTCTTCTAATGGTATTTCCCCTTCGCTATTGGTATACATATATTCTAATTTTGCAGAAGTTTTTTGCGATACAAATTGCCATGGCACCAGATTTGAGTGATGCTCCATTATTGATAGCACTATTTTATCATCTTTTTTCAAATTTTCTATACCATAGCTATATGCTAACAAATTTAAGCTCTCAGTAGCATTTCTTGTGAAAACAATTTCTTCTGAAGATTGTGCATTTATAAAATCAGCTACCTTTTTCCTTGCTTCATCATACACTTCTGTCGCTTTTATGCTCAATTTATAAGCTCCCCTATGAGGATTTGCATTTTCATTTTCATAGTAATTATCAACTGCTCTTATAACCTGAATTGGCTTTTGAGTAGTTGCTCCACTATCTAAATATGCAATTTTTTGATTATTCAATATTGAAAAATCTTTTCTTATATCATAGTTTGTCATATTATTAGATTATGTTAGAATTAAAACTAACATTTCCTCCTTTATTATATTTTATCTATAATCTCAATTACTTTATTTTCTAAATCTTCATTTTGTATTTTATTTATGATTTTGCTAAAATTAGCTTTAACTATTAGCTTTTGAGAATCTTTTTCTGAAAGCCCTTTTGTCATCAAATAAAATAATTTTGATTTATCTATTTTTCCTGAAGAAACACCATGCTCTCCTTCTACATTTTCTTCTTTGCATAAAAGCATTGGAAGTGACTTCGATTTCGCTTCTTCTGATAATATCACACAATTTTCATTTTCTATTCCTTTTGAATTTGCACATCCTTGCTTAAAATCAATTGTTCCTTTAAAATTTTTATGCGCTTTTCCATTTATTGCACCTTGTGCTTCTATATTACATTTAGCAGATTTGCCATAGACTTCTATATTATAGTTTATGTCAAGTATATCTTCATTTGTTCCTAAATAAATTGTTTTTATATTATTTTCAGAAAATTCCTTTAAATTCGCATAATAATTTGAAATTTTAGTTCGTCCACCAAGCTCTGCTAATATATATTCAGCCTTTGCATTATTTTCAATGTTATTTTCAATTGCAATAAAACTTTCTGAATCTTTATTTAATAAATTTGCAATTACAATTTTACACTCTGAATCTTGCATAGCACTTGTTTCCTGCTTCAAATAGTGAAAATATTTTTCATCTTCTCCATTATATTTTATTATGAAAGTGGCTTTCGAAGCCTTTTCCATGACTATTTTAATATTATCAATTAATACATCATTTTCATCATCAAAACTAAAGTCAATAATGATTGGCTCTTTTAGATGTGCATTTTCCAATACCTTAATTTCTAGTGAATAATTGCTATCTAGCTCTAAACCAATTTTAGATGTCATTTTTTCATGCACTTTTTCATCATTAACTTCTATTTTATCCATTTCATAACACATTATCATTGCATTGCAAAATTCTTTTATTTGCGGAATTTCTAGTTCTAAATTAATATCATTAATTCCAAAGTTTTTTGCTGTTCTTACAGGTGTCTGATTTAATGTATATTTTTCCATTAATTATATTAGTATCTCCTTATAATATTTAGGTTTTAAGTTTCCTATAAACTTTAATAGTTTAACCAATGCTACCTTCTAACTCCAAATTAATTAAATTGTTCATTTCAACTGCATATTCAAGTGGAAGAGCTTTTGATATTGGATCTGCAAATCCCCTTACAATCATGGCTTTGGCTTCTTCTTCTGATATTCCCCTAGACATTAAATAAAAAATTGCTTGGTCAGATATTTTGCCAATTTTAGCTTCATGTGAAAATTCAACATCTTCATTTTCAATGCTATTTGTTGGAATTGTATCTGAACGCGATATGCTATCTAACATCAATGACTCACAAGATACGGTAATTTTTGAATTCTTGGCTCTTTTTCTTACAGACACATTGCTTCTAAAAGTACAAGCTCCACCACCTTTTGAGATTGATTTTGAATTTACAACAGATGAGCAATTTTCTGCATTGTGTACTATTTTAAGCCCTGTATCTAAGTTTTGTCCTGTGCCTGCAAACGATATTCCAGTAAACTCGCATTTTGCATTTTCTCCATTTAAAATACTCATTGGATATAGCATTGATATTTTTGAACCAAATGAACCTGTAACCCACTCAATTTTGCCATTTTTATCCACAATAACTTTTTTAGTATTCAAATTAAGCATATTTTTAGACCAATTTTCAATTGTAGAATATCTTAAGAAACTGTTTTCTTTAACAAAAAGCTCCACACAGCCTGCATGAAGATTTATCTCATTGTACTTTGGAGCCGAGCAACCTTCTATGAATTGAAGTGAAGCTCCTTCATCAACTATTATAAGCGTGTGTTCAAACTGTCCTGCCCCTTTCGCATTTAATCGAAAATACGATTGAAGTGGAATATCCACTTTCACACCCTTTGGAACATACACAAATGAACCACCTGACCAAACTGCATAATGAAGTGCGATAAACTTGTGATCTGTCATTGGAACGCATTTTGTAAAATATTCCTTCACAAGTTCAGGATATTCCTTTACAGCAGTATCAAAATCAGTATAAATAACTCCTTGCTTTACTAGTTGATCTTTTATACTGTGATAAACAATCTCAGAATCGTATTGAGCTCCCACTCCTGCCAATGACTCCTTCTCAGCTTCCGGAATTCCTAATCTATCAAATGTATTTTTTATGTCATCAGGAACATCTTCCCAAGATTTTTTCATATCAGTCTTCGGTCTGACGTAAGTTGCTATTTTGCTCATATCAAGTTCACTTAGGTCAGGTCCCCATGTAGGCATTTCAAGATTTTCATATATTTCCAAAGCTTTTAATCTTAGGTCTAGCATCCATTGTGGCTCGTTTTTTTGTTTAGAAATATCTTTTATAACATTTGGTGTAAGCCCAATGGTCTTGTAACTGTACTCATTTTTGTTTTTAATATCATATATATTTCTATTAACTTCTTCTATATTGGTTTTTGACACTTTTACCATTATTCCTTGTATAATATATTTAGGTTTTTAAAAGGTTACCCATAAACCTTTATATAACAACTATAACAACTATAACATCTATAACATCTGTCAATTTCTAAACTGTTCGTAGCCTTCTTTTTCAATTTTGTCTGCAAGTAAGCTATCGCCTGTTTTTATTATTTTTCCGTCAACTAAAATATGAACATAATCAACATTAATCTCCTGTAAAATTTTCGTTCCATGCGTAATTATTAACACAGCATTATTTTCATTTTTAAAAATGCTAATCCCCTTCGACACAGTCTTAATAGCATCAACATCAAGCCCTGAGTCAGTTTCATCAAGGATTGCAAGTTTTGGATTTAATGTCAACATCTGCAATATCTCGTTTTTCTTTTTCTCACCACCTGAAAATCCCACATTTAAGTCTCTTGTGCTATATGATGTATTCATATTTAACTTTTTCATATTTTCTTCAAGTTCCTTTTTAAAAGCAAATATTTTGATAGGTTCATTATTTCTCGCATTTTTAGCAGCTTTCAAAAAGTTAGTAACAGATATTCCTGGCACTTCTTCTGGAGTTTGAAAAGATATGAAAATTCCCTTTTTAGCGATTTCATCTGTTTTTAGATTTTTTATACTCTCTCCCTCAAAATTGATTTCGCCCGCTGTAACTTTATATTGAGGATTATTAAATATAATGTTAGCTAAAGTCGATTTTCCAGCACCATTAGGCCCCATTATTACATGGACTTCTCCCTTTTTTATATTTAGGTCTAATCCCTTCAAAATCTGCTTTTCTCCTACATTTGCATGTAAATTTTTAATTTCTAATAAATCCATTTTATGTTCCTTATAATTTTATTTAGATTTTTTGGATTAATCTATAAACCTTTTATTTGATTATTTTTTTTTGGCGTGCTTTTTTTGATCCATATATATTGCCGTGCTTTTCGTTTTTTTTAGATTATACTTTGTCGTGCTTTTCATTTTTTTGATTATATTTTTGCCGTGCCTTTCATTTCTTTAATTATATTTTGCCGTACTTTTCATTTTTTGATTATATTTTTGCCATACTTTTCATCTCTTTGGTTATATTTTTGGTGTATTTTTTCTTTGATTTTCAAAAGTTAGAGTTGTCTAACATTAATATCTTAACATGTTACCACTATTTTGTCAATAAATTATAAAAATTATTTGATTTTTGCTAGACTTTTTTTTATTTCTATGATATTATAATATTTGTATTAATCAAATAATACTTTTATTTATGCCGATATGGCGGAATTGGTAGACGCACTAGACTCAAAATCTAGCGAGAAATCATGTGGGTTCGAGTCCCACTATCGGTACCAATCTAGGTGTTTTTATAGGGTTTAATCAAGAGAGTTCTTATTTCAAAGAACTCTCTTGATTGTCGATTGATTCCAATTTTATATTTTTTATAAAAAGTCTTGACTTTTTATAGTTAGTTTCTTTTATTAAACATCTTCGTAAACCATATAATATTTACGAAGATTTTAACATGCGTTTTATAAAATTTTTATTATTAATTTATAATGAAGAGTGATATTTTGTAGATGTTTCATAATTTTCCTGTACTTCTTTTTCTGATAACGCTCTGCTATACAATCTCAAAGATTTTGCTCTCATTTTCGAATAATTCCATGTTCCGTCTTCTGTCATACTTGATCTTCCTATACAGAAATATTTTAGTTCTTGCAAATATGATGATTTAAAAGTATCCCACTGCCATTTGTTATAGTCTCCTTCATATAAGATTTTACCGTCCATATAGACTCTTTGTTTGTAATATTCTCCGTCTTTTATTTGCTCAGAAATATTATCATCTCCTTTATAATTTTCTCCAGTCACCTTATATGGAGTAGTAGCATCCATTGTTATTGTTATATATGCTCCCGTTTTCAATTTACTTAATTCTAATGGATACACTATATTCCAAGCACTTGCGTTGCCAGAATAATCCGAAATTTTATTATTACCTGATATACTCGAATTCCATATTAAATAATTATTATTTCCATTTATACCAAATCTAAATATAGCCTGTTCACTTTCATTTCCATTCCAATAACAAAATAGTCCCTTGTAACCAGCAGTTGTTTTTGGATCTGTCGTTCCTCCGTCCCATATTCCATAAAACTCAAAAGTAAACCCTCGATTTGCTAACTGTCCTTTTTGTTCTTCTGTATCATACTTTATTTTTATATAATCATTTTTTCCGTCAAAATTAAAAGATTCACTCGTTAATCCACTATCATCATTATAATCAAAATTTACTAGTTCTACATTTTTTCCTAGCTGTTTTTCTAAACTTTCTTCTTCATTTGATATTCCTTTATCTATTATTGATGAATCTATATTCAATATTAAACTATCTTTTATTGTTACATTTATACTATCACATCATTTTCATTTTTACAATTATTATTTCTTGATTTTATATTACATTTTTATTACAATTTATTTATTCCAAAATATTAAAATTAATATCAATATTTACAATTAGCAATTTCCTAGTTGCTATTTACCGTGATTATATAAAACTCCCTTTGTATCAATAAAAAATATGTAAAATACTTTATTTATTAATTTTCCTATTATTCTACCTGGAGTAGGATAATTGTTTTTATATAACCTCATTATAGTATATTTTCCGTCAAACTGCTCAATATCTCTGCAAAACTCTATCGGAATATTTTTATTGATTTTTATTCTTTCTTCTTCTAAGCCTTTGTATTTATCCCATCTCATTAATTCTAAATATGTTACACTTGAAATTTCGCGCATTCTATCAATCATTGTGCTTTTTTCGTCTTTATTAAAATTATCACTATAAGTTATATATGCAAAATTAAAAACTATATGGTTGCTTTTAAAACAATTTGTACAAATATTATTTTGTAATCTATAATTTTTATTTTTTATTTTTGTCATTTATTGTTCTATAACCTCTTCCTTAAAATAATCTCTTATTACTTTTGGATCTATGATACTATTCTTTTTTGTATTATCCCATGGGCTTCCTTTCTTATGAGACATTTCTCTTAATTCCCATGCTGTATATATAGAAAAATGGTCATAAACCATATCTAGGATTTCTTTTACTTCTGTATCCTTTTCTATTTCCTCAACTATTTTGTCATTTTCCGGAGTCGCTGGTATAATTATTGGATTCCTTCCAAATACACAATAAGTATCATATACATCTTTTACGACTGGACCGTGATCCCACGCTTCTAAATCGTCTTCAAATAATTTTTTATCTTTTATGGCTAAATATACACCTTGTGCATTATATAATAATTTTTGTAATTTCAAATGTGTTATTCCGTCATAAACTTCATAATTATCATTTTCGGCGACTTTTGCTTTTTGTTCTGCATAATTTTTATATAAAAACCATTTTGCAATATCCTGTGCAGTGTATTTTGCTTTTTGATTTTCCACTACAAATCCCTCCTTATTATGTATTAATATAAAAGTTCAATACTTTTTACAAAATAATTATTAAGTATCTTCAATATTATTATATTACCATTTTATGGGATTGTCAACATTTAAATTGTTAATTCTTAAAAAAATTTCTATTTTTTACTTAATTCTACAATTTTATTCATTACTTCTTCACTGGCTTTATCAATCCATGCTGGGTCATCTGACTGATATGCTTTTATATCGATTGCTTCTCCATAATTAATTTTTATTTTTGTGAATAACTTAAATGTTCCGCCAATACCTGCTGGAACGATTTTGACTCCTGCTTTTTCTGCTAGGAATACTGCTCCGTTTTTTACTTTTACATTTTTGGCTAATCCTTTTCGCGTTCCTTCAGGGAATATTCCTAATATTTCTTTATTCTTTAATGCTTTTAAGCATATTTTTATTGATGCTAAATCGTTTTTTCCCCTTTTTACAGGAATTATATCAAATGTATGTCCTAGGTATGATACTATTGGGATTCTATACAAATCAGACTTAGCTACAAATCTTATATTCTTTTTATTTAATAGAACAATAGCTGCTGCGTCCAAATAGTTTAAATGGTTTGCACAGATAATAAATCCTTCGTCTTGTTCTAGATTTTCTAATCCATTTATTTCTATTCTATAAAATATATGATACAAGCTTGCTAAAAATCCCTTTATTATTGCTTTTCTTAATCTTTTGCACCATGTATCTTTAGTAGTAATATATCCTCTTTCTATCCATTTATTATCTCTTTTTTTACTTTTTATTAATTTATATAATTTATTTTCTACTTCTTTTATTGTTAAATCGGTGGTGTCAACATATACTGCATCTTCTGCTTGTCTTAATGGTCCTATTTTGCTTGTTTTGTCATTGTTATCTCTAAATTCTATATTTTCTCTAACTTCTTTTTCTGTACATTTAATTCCTTTTTCTTGATTTTGTTTTAATCTTCTTTCTACTCTTTCGTCTACTGATGCGTCTAAATAAATTTTTACATCTGCATTTGGAAATACATTTGTTCCAATGTCTCTTCCTTCAAGTATTACATCTTTTCCTTCTGACATTTTTCGTTGCAAATTGACCATTGCTTTTCTTACTTCTAAAATATGCGAAACCTGAGAGACATTGCTATTTACTGGTTCTTTTCTTATTTCTAATGTTACATCTTCTCCATCTAATAATACTTTATCTTTTTCAAAATCGATTTTTATATTTTTTAGTATTTCTTTTATTTTTTCTTCGTCTTTTAAATCTACTTTTTCATTTAATAATTTTAATGTAACACATCTATATGTAGCACCAGTGTCCAGATACATTAATTTTAATTTTTTTGCTAGATAACTTGTTACAGTTCCTTTTCCAGTTCCTGATGGTCCGTCAATTGCAACTATAAATGGCATTGTTTTTTCCTCCACGTTCTTATTATTTAAGTTTATCATTTAATTTACTATTAAATTATTATCATCATTATATCATTATTATTAAATTATTACTTAAAATTAATCAAATTTAAGTTTATTGGTAATTTAATTTTCTTTGCAATAATCCTCATACTTCTTACGTTCATTGCGGTAAGTCTTTCAATTTCTTTTATACATTTTTCTTTAAAATTTCCTAATTCCGATAGTATATTTATTCCATATTTTACTTCCGCTTCCACATATATTGTTGGTCCTTCTTCTGAGTTATTTACTCTAACTCTTAATATTTGAGTGATTGCATCGCTTTTTAAACTTAAATATTCTATTATTTGCCTAAATACTGTGTCTGAAATTGTGAAATTACCAATATAATTAAATGTTGGTCTAATTATTGATTTTTCTGAAATATATGGTTTATTACCTATTCCATTTGTTTTAAATATCTGCAATGGGTCTAGCAAAAATCCTGAAAAATCTTTTTTTATTTCAAATGTTGGAACTGGTATTACGTGCTTTCCTTCAACTGTTCTCATCCTTTTGGCGCTGTCTATCTCTTGTTCTGTGGCAACGTCTGTTATGTATATTATCTTTTTTACTTCAGGCAATTCAAGATTAGATGCAATTTCTTTTACCATATTATCTGATGTTCCAAGAATCAAAATTGATTCAGGTTTATATCTTTTTATTGCTTTTCTCATTTGCTTATTTTGGGTTTCATCTATAAATAATGCTCTTCTTACAGTTTCTATTTTTGTTGGTGCCTTTTTTGCTGAACTTCCTGCTACAATCTCGTTATCTTTTACTAATATTCCGTCATCTATAATATATTTTATATCATATCTACTTGCAACCATTTGTGCTCTATAACTTTTTCCTGTTCCTGAAGGTCCTACAAAAGCATACACTTCTATATCACTATTCATTTCTATAATCAACCCTTTCTAACAATGTGACTACATAGTTTTCATTTCCATATTTTATTTTAAAATTTTCTCTCGTTATTACAGTTTTTCCTTCTAATTCATTGGCTAAATAATCTGCCCACTCTTCTTCTCTATTTACTGTCCATATTCTTCCATTATAATCTTTAAATTGCTCTAAGTTATAAACTGTTTTGCCATAAGCTTTATAAGCTTCTTCTACGTTCCATTTTTGTATATCATAGAAATACAAATGCTCACTGTCAATTCCGATTTGTGTGCCAATTACTAATCCTAACAAAGAGTTATCAGCTATTACAATATCATCTTCCTTTACATTTGCCTT
>CANRBO010000033.1 GCA_947628885.1 uncultured Clostridia bacterium
AAATCTACTGTCGCTAGGATGTTTCCTTCACTTTTGTATGTAACTTCACCAATTTTTTGACCTGATGTTATTGGTGCAGATACATTATTATAAATTTCAACAGTTTGATCTATATTTTGAGAATTTGATTTAGGCATAATTAAACCAAAATCTTCTTTAAATACCGCTTCAGTCGTATTTTTTAATCCCTTACCAACTTTACATATACCAACAACTCCACCTTTTGAAGCTAATGGCTTATATTGATAATTATTAAAACCATAATCTAATAATTTTTTTGCTTCTGCGAATCTAACAGTGCTTGTTTCAGCCTTCATAATAACTGCAATAAGAGATAAATCATTTCTAGTTGCTGATGCTGATAAATTAAATAGAGCAATAGAGGTGGAACCTGTTTTTAGTCCAGTACAACCTTCATAATTACGCACAAGTTTATTAGTATTTACTAATTGAGATTTACCGTCTCTTAGGCTATCCATGTAAATTGTAGTATATTTTGTTATAGTAGGATGTTTAATCAAAAGTTCTCTTGACATTAGTGCAATGTCATAAGGAGAAGTTTCGTGTCCGTCTTCATCAATTCCATGGCAATTCTTAAATGTAGTATCGTTCATACCAAGTTGTTTAGCTTTGTCGTTCATTTTCATAACAAATGCTTCTTCAGAACCTTCTAGGAACTCAGCCATAGCTACTACACAATCATTGGCGGATACAACGCAAATGGCTTTAAGCATTTCATCTACTGTAAGTTCTTCAGTTGTATCAAGCCAAATTTGAGAACCACCCATACTAGCAGCATTTTCACTACATGAAACTTTATCTGTTAGAGAAATTTTTCCTGAGTCTAGTGCTTCCATGATTAGCAAAATGGTCATAATCTTAGTTACAGATGCAGGTCTTAATTTCTCGTGCATATTGTAATCATATAAAACAGTACCTGAATTTTGTTCGATTAAAACTGCACCGCCACAAGTTAATTTTAACGGATTATTTTGAATTTGAGCATTAGTTTGAACTATTACATTATTGTTAGAACTATCTTTAATCGTATTATTTGTATCTTCTGACTCGGCGGTTTGTACAGAATTACTTGTTGCTGTTATAGTATTGCTTGATACATTGTTTATAATTGTGTTTGAATCAGTATTTTGAGAATTAGAAGTGTTTGCTAATTCATTACTTGCCACATTAGAAGATACAGGAGCCCATACAGGAACATCATTTTGACCATAAGATACGAAAATGAAGGAGAAAATTAAAAGTAAAATTATATTTATTATAAATACTTTTCTTTTCATAAAAATTAAATTCCTTTCTGAAAGTACGCCTAGAAATGAAAGATTAATTCTTTCAAACTAATTGATACGTTCTTTAAATATTTAATTATTAAATAGTATGTCTTTTATTAATAAATATGACATTAGCTTTATAATTCAGAATTATTTCGTAAGTGAGAAATTGAACTTAATTTTTTCAAAATTATTTGTTACAAGATAATGGCTTTAATAAAATTATTTTCGTCAAAATCAAACAAAATTTTTAGCAAAAGATTTACAAACAAAAAATTTTTTGTTATAATTATTTAAGTAATAAAAAAGAGCAATTATATTTATTTATAGTTATTTTTTTAGGTTTCTTTTTGTATATTTATATTACGGAAAGGTATTTATAGAAATGGATAATTGTTTGATTAACGAACTAGCTAATGGTGAATTTAATGGGATGGATATTTTTGAAATATCTGAAATTCCGGATATATCTATTTTGCTAGATAATTCAATGGATGAAAATAATTATGTATTAAAACATAAAAAGCAATTTGAGACATTGATTACAGAATTTTTCTTTGGTTGCAAATCTGACTTTAACTTACAATACCAAAACCAAGATTATTCAATATCACTTGTGTTTAAGTCTGAACCAGTACAGAATCAAACATATAATGCAGAAGTAAAAATATATATAATGATTAGAGGAATAAGCAGTAATCAACAATACCTAGCGTCTAGAATTAATGAGATTAAAAACTCTATAATTACTTCGCTTTCTTCTTCAAAATATGTTATTAAAGAAATTGAAAATAAAAGGGATATAATCAATTCAATTAAGGAAATTGCTTGCAAAGAAAAGAATATTATTGTTAAAGATTGCAAAATAGATAACCTACAAAATCAATACTTACCAGAGTGTCCTTATTTTGATAAAATTCCTACTCATACAGAGAATTTTACTAAGATAATTACCACTTTAATGAACGAGCCAAATTCTGAAATAATCATTGACTTAATTCCTACTTTATATAGTATGGATGAAATAAACAATATTGAGTCATATAGCAATACATTAGATATTTTAGTAAGGGGAGTGGAAGGAGCAACGCCAAATATTCTTGCAGAAAAGCCTTCTAAAATCTATAAATATTACGAAACAAATAAAAATAATGTCTTATTTGCTTACAATATCCTTGTATGTGCTGATTATGGCAAAGTAAACATGATTACAAATAGAATTAGCGGAGATTTAAGTATTGGTCATGATAATGAATATGCTAGTTTTAAAAGTATAGAGATTTCAAATAATGAAATTGATGTAGATACATATTTTGATTCATTACCTTTTGTTATAAATGAGATAACTCTTGATAAAAACAATCAAAATATGATGTGGAATAACTCTCCAATCTCAAGGATGCCATACATTATAACAAGTGAAGAAGCAAGTGAATTTTTTAGAATTCCTTATGGAAACAGAGAGCTAACTGCAGGTGTTAGAATTAGCAAATCAGATAGGGGAGCTAAGAATTATAATAAAAAAGTTATAAATATGGGAGATATAATGGTTGGTACTCTAAAGAGTTCTACCAATTCAGACCAAATTGGCTTCTCGCTTGGAGATTTAACAAAACACATGCTAATTGTTGGAACTCCTGGTTCAGGAAAAACAACATTTTCTGTTAGCTTATTGGATAGATTATGGAAAGAGCACAATATACCATTTTTAGTTATAGAACCTGCCAAAAATGAATACAGAGCCATGATAGATAGTATTCCTGACATACAAGTATTTACACCAGGTAAGGATTTTATATCTCCATACATATTAAATCCTTTTATTCCACCTAAAAACGTTAGACTTCAAAGTTATAAGACAGTTCTAAAAACTGCGTTTTCAGCTGGAGTTTCAATGGGTACGCCACTTGATAAAATCTTTGATGATACAATTGATGAGTGCTATTCTAAAGCAGGTTGGCTACCACATTATACTATTGATGACGGTGGAAAAATATTTACAATGGATGATTTCTTGAAAACATTTATGGAAGTGTTTGATAGAATAGGATATAAAGGCGAAGCAGGTAATATCGGAAAAGCGGGATATGTTAGGTTTAAAAGTTTATTACGTTTATTTGGAAATTATCATACTATTCCTATTGAAGATTTACTTAAAAAGCCTACAATTATTGAACTTGCAGCAATTGAAAATGAAGAACAAAAATCACTATTAATTGCACTTCTTTTATTAAATATTCAGTCTTATGTTAATGCAAATTACATTGGAACTGGCGAAATGAAAAATTTAATATTATTGGAAGAAGCACACGTTTTATTAGCAGCAGGGGACAGCAAAGGAGAAGGGGAAGCAAATCCAAGTGCAGTTGCCAAAAAATTGCTTACTAGGATGCTAGCTGAGATTAGATCACTAGGAGTTGGTATAGCAATTGCAGACCAGTCACCGGAAAAGGTTACAACTGATGTAGTTAAGCTTACAAACATTAAACTTGCATTTAACCTAGTTGAAAAAAATGATAGAAAAATATTAGGCGATAGTACTGATATGAACGATATTCAAGTTGAAAGATTAGCCAAATTAAGACCTGGTGAAGCATTTTTCTATATGAACGGATTGGAAGAACCTGAAGAACTTGTGACAGAAGATTACAGAAAGCGTGTTCAAATTAGAACAACCATTAGTGATGATGAAATAGCTCAAAGAACTACTTATTGGAACGATAAAAAAGATAAACTAAAACCTTTTGAACAATGCCAATATGTCAATTGTTGCAATGATGGTTGTGATTATAAATTAAGAGCTGAAGCTGAAGAATATGCTAAAAGAATATACAATGCTAATTTCAATGAACAAAGTACTGATAGACAAAAATTACTAGAAGTTTATAATGAAATACCTGCTAAAGTTCATGAATATGCTAATGACAGAGTAAATGATAAACTTATATATTGTACTAAAATGCAATTTTTAAGAAAAATTGTTTATAATACAAAAATTGCTTTTTCAAATAAAGCAGCAAATCTTACTATAGAACAAGAATTTAAAAAATAAGGAGGATTTTAAATTATGGACGGCAAATTTTCAGAATTTACAGAAACAAAAGAAAATGTGGCAGATGTTAAGACTAATGTAGGCAATGACATTAAGAACGTGGAAGATGAACCACTAGATTTAACACGTACATCAAATCCATGGGATAATGTTGAAATTACTGATGATGATAAGGAACTTAATGACCTACTAAGCAAAGACCCTAATATTAAGCACGACATGAAGAAAGATAACGTACAAAATGAGACAAAAGATAATAGTACAGATATTAACAAAAAAGACGAGAATAAAGACAGAGATGATTTTCTAGGAAATTTAAGATCAAAAGTTAATCCGGGACCACATTTAAGTGATTTAGAAGACAAACCAAAAAGTGAGACAAAAGAAGAGGATGATGACGACCAAAAAATAAGAATCAAAGGCGATAAAAATCTTATTAGATAAATTGAAAGGAGATAAAAAATAAAATGTTTGATGAAGGAAAAGAGAAACAAAAAGGTTTGTATAGTGTAATAAAAAATGATAGATTATCAGATGAAATAATATGGAAATCACCAATTGAAGATTTTAATAATAATACACAACTAATTGTTATGGAATCAGAAGAAGCATTATTTGTAAAAGACGGTGTTGTTGTAGACACACTACAAGCAGGAAAACATACTCTAAATACTGAAAATTATCCATTTATCAATAGATTGCAAAAAGTGGTGAGTGGTGGAACTAGTCCTTATAGTGCTCAGATTTATTTTGTAGATAAAGCTCACAAGCTTGAAATGTTATGGGGAACAGATTCACCAATACAGATGAGAGATGCTAAATATGGTTTTGCAGTTGGTGTTAGAGCAAGGGGAAGTTATTCAATCCAAATAGCTGACGCTAAGAAATTCTTTGTTAAATTAGTTGGAAATACTAGTGTATTTACAAAAGAAGAATTGCAAACACTATTTAGAAGTGCTTTTCAAATGAAAATAAAAAACACGATTGCAACAGTTATGAAGGAAAGTAATTTAACCATTTTAGATATGAATACAGAGTTAGAAAGGCTTAGCCAAATAGCTGAAGGCAATTTAGCAGGTGTATTAGATGAATATGGTATAAGGTTAATTAATTTCTACATAGCAGATATTTCAATACCTGAAGATGATCCTAACTATGCAATCATAAATTCTTCTTATGCAAATGCATATTCAAAAAATATTGAAGCAGAAGTTCAAGGAGATAATTGGAAATTATTTACTGCAAAGGAAATATTGAAAGATACAGTAAATAATCCAAATGCAGGTGGAGCTGCTGCAATGGGTGCCGGAATAGGAGTAGGAGCTGCATCAGCAGGAGTATTTAATAATCTAGCAAATCAACTATTCTCTCCAATGGGTGGTCAAACACAGCAAACACAGAATACAAATCAAACACAACAAACTACATCAAGATTTGCACCAAAGCAAGTAAAACAAGAAGAAGGTAATTCAAAAACAATAAAATGTCCAACTTGTAGCAATGAAATACCTGAAAATAGTAAGTTCTGCTCAAATTGTGGTACAAAAATTGAAGAACTAAGATGTAAAAAATGTGGAGCAAAATTAGATGCCAATGCGAAATTTTGTCCAGAATGTGGTGAAAGGAGGGAATAAACAATGAAGAATAACAAAATATTATATGGTTTAATATTTGTAGTTTCATTGATTGTTACAAATACAATAGTGTTTGTAACTACAAAAGAATTTACAGTAGCTAAATGGATAAATATTGCTTTTCTAAACTTAGCCATAATTATTTTGCTTGTATTTTCTATAATGTCAGATAAAAAGGAATATAGTTTTATAAGCTATTTTAGATTACCAATTGTAGCAACATATTCAATAGTGACATTTATACTAAGTGCATTATTCATTGCATTTAATCTAAAAAATGTTGCAATTACAATTGTTGTTCAAATATTATGCCTTGGATTATTTGTAATTATAATGTCTTTAAATACAATGTCAAACAATGTTGCAAAAGAAAATATGAAAACAAACAAAAATAATTATAATAAAATAAGTGATATGAGTAAAAAAATTGAAATTATACTAGAAACTGTAAAAGATAGAGACATATATAAGAAAATAGAAAAAGCTTATGATGATATAAAAAATGCTAGGGTTAATGTACAAAGTGATACTGCGGAAATAGATGATGAGATATGGCAATCAATTGAAATGATAGAAAATGATATTCGCAATAATGACACGAATAAAATAGACGACCAAGTAACAAAAATACATAATTTAACTATACAAAGAAATAGAATGTAATATAATTTAAATTAGTCAGCATTATATATTTAATTAAATAAAATTTAAAAAAATTTAAGCTGAAAAAGAAAGGAAAAGAAAAATTATGGTAAAGTTAAAAGATGCAAAATGTCCAAATTGTGGAGCTAATATTCAAGTAAATGATAAGTTAGAAAATACAATATGTCAATTTTGTGGAAGTCAAGTTATGATTGAAGAGGCAATAGAAAAATACAAATTAGAGATTTCAGGAAAAGTTGAAGTTGACGGTATAAGAGGTAGAAATTCTAAAATAGAGCAAGCTAAAAAACACATTAAGCTTGAAGAATATGATACAGCTAAGAGAATATTACAAGAAATCATAGAAGAAGACAGCCTAGATGCAGATGCATATACAGAATTAATAAAAGTTGACATTGAAGAATTAAAATCAATGGATTTTAATGAAGAATCTTCTGATTTAACTGATCATGATAGTTGGTATTTATTTAATGAAATAATTAATGATTATGAAAGAGTTAAAAAGATAAGTGAAGATGATTCAATTGATAAAAATTTGTCAAAATATAAGAAAGAATTAGATCATTATTTTGAATTAAAAGAAAGAGTTGATAAAGAAGAAAAAGAATTAGCAGATTATGTTGAAAAATTAAATGATGGTTTTGAAAAAGCTAAAAAGATTTCAGAAGAAACTGCAAGAGCATGGTGGGATGCTGGAATCAAAGGTGAATTTGACACATTAGATATGTATACAACTTTCTGTGCTCATCCTTACAATGGTTCATATTACAATGATAATTACAAACTAACAAAAATCAATAGAATTACAAGAGATGGTATTATAGAAGGTAGATATTATAAGACTACAAGAGAATATTCTGACAATCCTCTACATGAAAATTTACATAAAGTAGGAACTGAAACATTGTCATTTGAAGAAATAAAAAGTAAATTAGATGATATTTTAGCTATTACACCTGATTATTTACAAAAAGCAAAAGCATCAACTGACAAAATAAATAAAAAGAACAACAACAAAATAGATAGAAAAAATACCATATTAGGAGCCAAAAATACAGTTTCTCAAGTTAGGATGTATCTTGATTATGCAATAATAGCTATTATGGTTTTGATAACTATCGGTACTCTAGTTACTAGTGGAATAGGACCTGCTATTGCTGTTGGAATCTTTTTAGATAGCTGGATTATATACTTATGTGTAATAAAAATTGGAGATCATAAGGACGAAATTAGTTCAAACAGTAGACAAAAAGAAATAAATAATTTACAGAAAAAATAATTGAATTTGATATCACTGAAATCAGCTAGGATTTAACTATCCTAGCTGTTACTGCATTATTTTCGCTATCCATATAAATTGTAATAGTAGAACCCGTATTATTTTTGAATTTCAAATCAAGTACACCATAAGATACAGAAGCATCTTTGCCTTCTTCAACATAAGCAACTGATTTTTTATGTGGATGTCTTTCTACGATTTCAATTTCCGGTACTGCTAAACAGGCATTATATAGGGTAGTGCTGACCTGACAATTGCCACCACCAAAACCTTTAGTAAGTTTGGTTTCAATTAACACATCCGCTTCTTTATATCCCTTATCAGCAGTAGGTTCGCCAATAATATCATTAAATGAAAAAGTTTCTCCATTTTTCAAAGTAGTACCATTAATTGTACTGCAAGATAATCTAATATTTTCTAATCTATTTTCATCACCAGCAAGATTAGTCGAAAAAGAGGAAAGTTCGGTTTCTTGAACTGCTTCTACTAATTCATTGCTTGACACAATATTGGTATTTTCAATAGAATTCATAATTTCATTTTGACTAGTAGTTTTACTGGTATTATTAATATTACTTTTGTATAAATAAAATGCAATCACGATAAATGCGACAACTACGATAATAAGCAATATTTTAATATATTTGTTCATTAGCATTTTGTTCCTTTCTAATATTCTTCAATCTTTTTTATTTTTTCATAAAAAGCAAATTATATACATATCATTTTTAACAATTGATATTGACAAAATTCGATAAATTAAATATAATTAAAGGTATAGAAAGAAGGTAATTTTATGGGGAAGATATGGAAACGATTACTTTTCATAATTTTAATTGTAGCGTGCCTGTTTAATATAGTATCGAAACTGGTAAAAAGAAATTCATTACAAGATGAACTACAAGCTACATTTGATTACTTAACAAATAAAGAAAATACTGTTGAACAAAATGAAAATAACTAATGGGCTGATTTTATATTATACAATTTCAGCCCATTTTAATTGATATATATTTATTGATTTTGGAAGGAAATTCACACAAATGTTAAAGAAATTGAAGTTGAAGAAATACATACCATATATAGTAATTGTAGTTGTATCTCTACTACTATGTTTTAATTTTTTTAGATTAAATTTATCAGAGTTTAATGAAGCTAGAATTCATATAGCTAGGATAACTTCAATAAAAGAAGTTATAATGAATAAAATATTTCCAAGTTTTATAAGTGCAAAACACATGTCAGGCTTTGGCTATGCGTTAAATATTTTTTATGGACCAATCACCACTTATGTTCCAATTATTTTATCTTTTATATTTGGTTCAAGTATTATGGCATTGAAAGTATTTACATTGCTTACAATTATTTTAGCTGGATTTATGATGTATAATTTTGTTTTAAAAATTTCCAAAAACAAATTATTGTCATTAGTATCGGCTTTAATATATATAGCAGCTCCATATAAATTAACAGATATTTACTCAAGAAATGCAGTAGGAGAATATACTGCCTTTATATTTATTCCACTGGTGTTTAATGGAATTTATGAATTAATAAATGGCAATTATAAAAAAAATTATTTAATTGTAATTGGTGCAGTAGGTTTAATTCTGTCACACACAATTACTACTATTTACGTTGCAATTTTTGCTCTTGCATATCTTGCTATAAATTATAAAAAGTTAAATAAGAAAAGATATATATATTTATTTATAGATTTACTTTTGATTATTTTGCTTACAGCTTTTTATCTAGTTCCGCTTCTTGAACATAAAGTTTATGGAGATTATACTATTTTTGATAGTGATTCAATGGGAGCTACTGGAAAAAGAGTATTATCAACAGGTCTTAGCTTATCAGATTTATTTAGTTCTGAATTTGGAAGTCAAGAAATTGTATTTTCATTTGGAATTATAATAATATTTGGACTCATACTTACGCCTTTTGTATATAAAAGAGCAAAGGAAAATAAGGAATATGGATGGTTTTTATTATTTGCATTAATCTCACTTTGGGGCTGTACCAAATGTTTTCCATGGTTCTTATTGCCAAATTTTCTTACAATAATTCAATTTGCATGGAGACTAGAAGGATTTTTCATATTTTTTATTTCTTATGTATGTGCTTGCAACATAGTTACAGCTTCGCAAATGATCAAAGACAAAAGAAATATTTTATCAATAGTTGCCATAATTGCTATTACATTGTGTGGAGTAGGTGGAACTGTTAGATATGCAAGTAATGACGAGCTTAAACAAGATAAAGAATATGAGGAGTACTTGCTTAAAGCAAGCAAGTTTACTCCATTTCAAGTCAATAGAGACTATTTACCCCTTAATAGTGAAAGAAATACAGAATATATTGAAAACAGAAAAGATAAAGTAATTGTACTAGAGGGAAGTGCAACGATTAATAATGAAGAAAAAAATGGTTTAAATTTAAGATTTGAAATAGAAAATATTGATAATGCCATATTAGAACTTCCATATATTTATTATCACGGATATACAGTAAAGATAAATGAAAAGAAAATAGATAATTATGAATCTGAAAATGGCTTTGTATGTATAAATCTAAATGAAACGGGTACAGTTACTGTAAATTACACAGGTACTTTATTGGAAAAAATAGCGTATATAATTTCAGGTGCAACTATAGTTGTTGCTGTAGTTTACAGTGTTAAAAAACTTTATCAAGAAAAAAGAATAGGAGAAATAATTGAAAAAAGAACAAAAAAAGATAAATAATAATTTCATAACATTTT
>CANRBO010000034.1 GCA_947628885.1 uncultured Clostridia bacterium
CGCGCAGCGCCCAACCGGAGCGTTAGCGCAGGGCGAATGAAGCAAATTACATACAAGCGCCGAATGGCATTATGTAATCCTTACGAAGTAAATTAATTGCAAAGCCATGAAGGCATTATGAAATTTGCGACAGCAAGGCTTGAAAAAACAACTATATTTATGGTTTTATGTAATAATTTATAAATATGGTTGTTTTTGAAATACGCCATACTAGACTCCAACCAAAGCGTTAACGCAGAGCAAATGAAGCAAGACTTCAAAAACAACTATATTTATGGTTTTAAATAAAGTGATAATAACAAAACGATTATTAAAGGAATAAGCCAAAGATTATGGAAATTAAAGGAGAAGTTGAAGATATAATTTATAAAAACGAAACTAACGGATACACGATAGCATCGTTTTATATGCAAAATGCCGACACTGTAATTGTCGGCTATTTGCCATTTGTAAATAAGGGAGACAGCTTAAAAGTAGTTGGCAGATTTGTAACTCATCCTGATTATGGAGAACAGTTTAAAGTAGAAACATTTGAAAAAATTATGCCTGAAACATTGGATGCTCTTGAAAGATATTTGGCAAATGGCGTAATTAAAGGGATAGGTCCAGCAACAGCTCAAAAAATCATAAAAAAGTTTGGCGAGTCAACTCTTGAAATCCTAAGAAATGAACCTGAAGAATTAGCTAAAATAAAGGGAATTACAAAGACAAAAGCAAATGAAATATCTGAAAGTTTTATAGAAAATTGGGAACTTTGGCAAATTGTTGGTTTCTTGGAAAAGTTTGGAATATCTGCAGCAAGTGCACAAACCATTTATAAAAGGTTTGGTGCAGATACAATAAGTAAAATTGAAGAAGATCCATATATATTAGGAGAATTGAGCATAAAAGTTGATTTTACCCAAATTGATAAAATGGCACTTAGCATTGGAATTGAAAAAAATAATTTAAGAAGGATAGGAAGCGGAATAAGGCATGCTCTTAACTTAGCATCATTTAATGGTCATGCGTGCGTATTAGAGGCTAATTTAATCGCGTTTGTTACAAGACTTTTAGGAATATCAGAAGAAGATGTGCTAGACGGAATCAAAGACCTTAGAGCCAAAGAGCAAATAGCAGTTGAAACAAGGGAAGAAATAGCTACAGTAGACGGAAAGACTGAAATGAGTATACAAGATTGGATTTATTTGATTGATTATTATAAAACAGAAAAAAATATTGCAAGCAAAATAATTTCATTGGAACAATCAGAAAATTTAAAGAAAATAGATAATATTGAAAAAGAAATAAAAAAAATCACAGAAATTAAATTATCAGAAAAACAAAAAGAAGCAATTAAACAAATTAATGAAAACAATGTAACAATTATTACAGGTGGACCGGGAACAGGAAAGACTACAATCATAAAAACCATAATTGATTTGTATAAAAATAAAGGAAAGAAAGTAGTGCTATGTGCACCAACTGGAAGAGCAGCAAAAAGGATGACAGAAGCAACAGGAGAAGAAGCTAAAACATTGCATAGACTTTTAGAAATAGGAAAATTAAGTGATGAGAAGCCAAATCCTGACATGGATGTTACACCAATTTATGCAGATATAATCATTATAGACGAAGTATCTATGGTAGATATGTTTTTAATGAATTATGTAATGAAAGCAATTTTTAAAGGAACAAAATTGATATTGGTCGGAGATATAGACCAGCTTCCGTCAGTTGGACCAGGAAGTGTGTTAAAGGACTTGATAGAATCAAAAAGAGTACCATATACTACTTTGAACAAAATTTTTAGACAAGCTGCAAAAAGCAAAATAGTCGTTAATTCTCACAAAGTAAATGACGGAATAAATTTCTTTGAAGAAATAGATGAAGACGAAGAAACATTAGACGATTTTGATTTTATACCTGAAAATAATCAGAAAAAAGTACAAGAAATGATTTTAGATATGTATACAGCCGATATGCAAATCATTACACCAACTAAAAAAGGCGATTTAGGAACTAAAACTTTAAATCAGCTATTACAAGAAAAGTATAATCCGTATGAAGATTATAAGGTAGAAAAGAAATTCGGCGACATCATATATAGAGAAGGCGACAAGGTAATGCAGATCAAGAATAACTATGATATGACTTGGGTTAGGGGCTTAGAAGTTAGCTCAGGAATATTTAATGGAGAAATGGGACAAATAATAGAGATTGATAATAGTGAAGGAAAAGTCAAAATAAAATTTGATGACGACAAAATTGCAATATATGAAACAGCAGATTTAGAGCAGATAGAGCACTCATTTGCAATAACCGTACATAAATCACAAGGAAGTGAATTCAATCAAGTCATATTTCCAATAATGCAAGTCGCACCAATGCTTCTCACAAGGAATCTTTTGTATACAGGCATGACAAGAGCAAAAAATAGACTTGTAATAATTGGTAGCAAAAATGCATTAGAATTTATGATAAGAAATGTAAACACTAAGAAAAGAAATACAGGTTTAAAATATAAATTACAAGAAATAGAATAGAGTATTGTTAATTGGAGGTTTTTAATAGAAGATGTTTTGGGGCAAATAAATTTATAATTCTGAAAGGAAAGGGATTACGTTGAAAATAATAAGCGATATGTTAAATTTGCTTTTCCCCATGCAGTGCGGAATATGCGGAAAACTAGGAGACAGTATTTGTAATAAATGTTATGATAATTTGAAAAAATATGAGATAAAGAATCAGCATGAAGATGTGTTTTTTATGTATAAATATGAAGGTTTAGTCAGAAAATTAATAATAGACTATAAATTCAATGACAAAGCCTATTTATATAAAACTTTTTCAAAATGTTTATTAAAAAATAAAAATTTTTGTCAATTTATAAAAAAGTATGATATAATGGTTTCGGTTCCATTACATAGACGAAGATTTTTGGAAAGAGGATATAACCAATCTGAGCTAATTGCTAAGGAATTAGCAAAAGATTTAACAAGAAAATTTACAGAAAATAATAAACAAAATAGTTCAAATAAATTAGATAATAATATGGTTGAAGATGCAGGCTCGAATATAAGCTATAATAAAGATGTATTAATAAAAATAAAAAATACGAAACCTCAAAGTACAAAAAGCGAAGAAGAAAGAATAAAAGATGTAAAAGGAATATATGAAGTAAAAAATAGTCAAATAATAAAAAATAAAAAAGTGTTAATATTTGATGATATTCACACAACAGGAAGCACAGTAAATGAGTGCAAAAAAAAATTATTGCAAGCAGGAGCCAAAGAAGTAGGAATCCTTGCACTTGCAAAAGATTACATAGATTAGAATATTCTTATATAAACTATTACTAGAATAAAGTAGGCAAAATTTATTATTAGACTAGCTAATTATTACTAGATAATATTTTCTTAAATGAAAAGGCCTTGCAATAAGCATAGTAAATGATGAATAGCATAGAAACTAAAATAGAAAACAAAATGAAGAAAGGGAAAAGTACAAATGGATGATTTAGTAGAAAGCATATTAGATTACATAAGATCAGATTATACAGATTACGCAATTATGATAAATGGAGAGTGGGGAAGCGGAAAAACCTATTTTTGGAATAATAAAATTAGAAATAAAATCGAATCAATGCAGGTAAATGGCAGAAGTCTAACAACGATATATATGTCATTGTATGGAATTTCTAATTTGGAAGAAATAAGTAAAAAGATTTTTATTGAAACTACTCAGTTAATGGACAAAAACCTAAAAAAATATATGAATTCAAATGGACAAACAACAATACCAGAATATGCAAAAACAGGTTTAGATATGGCAAACTTTTTTGGAGTTACGCAAAATGGAGACAAGCTAGATTATGCAAACTTCTTCTCGACAGATGACAAAGTATTGTGTTTTGATGATTTGGAAAGAGCAAATGTAGATGTTATAGATATTTTGGGTTATATCAACAACTTTGTTGAGCATGACCATATAAAAACTATAATTATATGTAATGAAAAGGAGCTATCAACTAAATTAAAGAGCAACAATATTGAAATGAAAACATTTATAGCAACATATCTTTTGGACAAAGAAAGCAAGTTGCTTACAACAGATAAGCCGATGGTTGAAAAAATCAAAGATACAATTGAAGATGTATTCGATAAAGCAAACGACTATGAAAGAATTAAAGAAAAACTTATTGGCGAAACATTTGAATATAGACCAGAATTCGCATATATAATTAATGGTATCTTAATGAGATATGAAAAATATCCGGATTTGATACGATTCTTAAAATCTAACACTGCATTAATTACGTCAACCTTTGAAAAAAGCGGAACTCGAAATTTAAGAATTTTAAAACACGCATTAGCAGATTTCAAAAAAGTATTTGACATGGTTAGCAATTCATATCCAAATACAAACAATAGAATTTTGCAAACAATGCTAATTTTCACGATAGCAATATCTTTTGAAATCAAAGCAGGAAAGATTACTAAGGACAAATTCATAAATGTAAAAGACAATGAAGAATATAAATCAATAGTTGTATCATCAAGGATATTCATGGACAATAGACAATTCTATATAAAAGAATTCGATAACAACTATTACTATAATTTTAAAGCAGAATATAGATTTTTCAAATTTATAGAAATATTTGTAAGAACTAGAATCTTCGATATGAAAATATTTAAGCGCGACATGGAAGATATAATAAATACCATAGACACAAGCAATCTTCCAGGATATAAGAGATTACTTACAGAAGAATATTGGAAAATATCAGACGACGAATTCCCAAAAGTTGTCGAAGATGTATTAGATACTGTAAAAAATGGAAAAATTAGTTTAATAGACATTGTAAAAATGTATGCATATTTCATGTACTTCGTAAATAAAGATTTGATTTTATATGATGAAGACACATTAAAAAGTATATTCTTAAATGGTATGAATATAGCATCAATAACATCTGACTATTGTCCAAATCCGGAAGAAGAGCTTAATGCAATATATGTAGAAGATAACAGTTTCGACATTAAAGAAATACTTGAAAGATTTAATGAATTAAATATGAAGTTAAAAGACAAAATGTATAAAGAAAAGGCAGAAGACATATTTAAGAATATCCCAATGAAAATGGAAATCTTTTATGATAGATTTGACAAGGAGTGTATGGAAATACCAATATTCAAATATAGTGATCCATATTCAATCTTCCAAAGATTATCATGTGCAAGCAATGAAGACATTGTAATCATAAAAGAAAAATTGGTATCAAGGGCAAATAAAAATAGGGCTATAATAGTTGAAGAACAAGAAAATATGTATAAATTAAAACAAATAATTGATGACTATGTTTCAGGAAAACAGATAACAATAAAAACTGTAGTATTAGAAGAGTTTTCTAAGGCAATTGATTTCATAATCAATTTATCAAAAAAGGAAGACGACGTATAATATCATTTGTTTCATTCGCCCTTCGCTTACGCTTCGGTTGGTCGCTACGTGAAGCTTTTGATTATAATTATTTTTGGTTTGTTTTTAAATTTATTATATTTTACTTATAATACTTGTTAAATAAAAAATAATTATAATCTTGGCTCCTTGTTGTCGCAAATTCCATTATGCCTTCATGGCTTTGCAATTAGTTTACTCTATAAGGCTTATATAATGCCATTTGGCGCTTGTATGTAATTTGCTTCATTCGCCCTTCGCTTACGCTTCGGTTGGTCGCTACGCGGAGCTTTTGATTATAATTATTTTTTATTTGTCTTTTTAATTTTTTTATTCTATATTTAATTTACTTGATTGTAAATTTCCGGTCCCAATATATTGACAGTACGAGTAAGTTCGGTCTTGGCTAAATTGTACATTTTTTCACTCCAGTTTCCAACGCCAGCTTCATATTGAGAGATAATATTTTCAATATCCAAAAGCTCATATCTATCTGTGCCATTATAGTTAAGATTACCGCCTGTATTGTTATCAAATACATAGATAGGAGTATAAGTTGCATTGTCAATAGTTATTTCATTAGTAGCACCATTTTTTCTAACTTGGACATTTAGTATAAGAGTGTTACGAGTATTGTCAAAAGTTTGAGCAGAAAAGAAATTTCCCATTGAGTAAATAACGAAACCTGTTTTAGTAGAGCCGTCTTCCATTGTAACAGTTTTCATTTGCATAGGTTCTAATACGTGTGGATGACAACCAAGTATAACGTTTACATCATTTTGAATTAGAAATTCTGCTAAATCTTCTTGAACACTATTTTGCTTTATATGATATTCATCTCCCCAGTGCATACTAACTACAATTAGTTCAGCACCTTCAGCCTTAGCTTGATCAATTTTATTTTTAATCAAAGTTTTATCAATTAAATTAACACAATATTCTTTGCCACTAGGAACAGGTATGCCGTTTGTTCCATAAGTAAATGCTAAAAATGCGGTTTTTATACCATTTAAATCTTCTAATAACATGGTATCTTGTTCTTCTTGAGTTCTAGCAGAACCAGTGTGCTTCAAACCAGCTTCATCAAGATAATTTAGAGTAGAAACTAAACCATTAAAACCAATATCAAGAGTATGATTATTAGCAGTAGTCATTACGTCAAGACCAAGCTCCTTCAAATCAATAGCCAAATGTTCAGGTGTATTAAAAGTTGGGTAACCACTATAACCACGAGAAGGTCCTGCAAGAGTAGCTTCCAAATTTCCAACCGCAACAGTAGCATCTTCAAAATATTTAGTAACATATTTAAACATTGGAGAAAAATCATAAATACCAGTAGAGCTATCATAAGCATCTTGGAAATTTTGACTGTGACATAAAGTATCTCCAATTGCAACGATATTAATAACTGAATCATCAGGAATACTGTTGTCAAGCTCTATTTGAGCATCAGCATCTGCATAAATATTTTGATTAAATCTTATAACAATTTTTGAAATAATGTCATAAGCACCAAAA
Source organism: uncultured Clostridia bacterium (assembly GCA_947628885.1). GTDB lineage: Bacteria > Bacillota > Clostridia > TANB77 > CAG-508 > CAG-793. The sequence goes on from CANRBO010000034.1 coordinate 6,961, forward strand.
ATCAAAATGGCAAAAATTGCAATAACTAAAAACAGTCTAAAATAATTAAATTTTTTCTTTCCTTTATGTACCATAAAAATTCCTCCTAAACACAAACTTTTTATAACTATACAATATCACTAAATTAAATCAAAATCAATTAAAATTGAAAAATAATTGATTTTGAAAAAAATGTATATTTAGCGTATAATTTTTCCCTTATTTGCCATAATAAAATTATAAATCAAATGTTGTAATTATGTAAATTACAATAAATATTTACAAGCAATAAGGCATGATTGTCTTGCCTTAGAAAGGAAAGATAGTAAAAATGAAAGCCACAGGAGTAGTAAGAAGAATAGACGATTTAGGAAGAATAGTAATTCCAAAAGAAATTAGAAAAACACTTAGAATAAAGGAAGGAAGCCCATTGGAGATTTTTACAGAAAAAGAAGGAGATATAATATTAAGAAAATATTCACCAATAGGCGAGATTTCAAATTTTTCATCAGAATATGTAGAAAGTTTAGCAAAAGTAACGGATTTAATAGCAATTGTTACAGATAAAGACACAATCATAGCAGTATCAGGAACACAGAAAAAGGATTTATTAGAGCAAAGCATAAGTGAAGAATTAGAAAAAATAATAGATAAAAGAGAAAGCGTAATCTTAGAACAAAGCAAAGCAATTATGATAACAGAAAAAGGAAATAAAGAAAAAGAAGCTAAATCACAAGTAATAGTGCCAATTATCTCAGAAAGTGAAGTAACAGGAAGCGTTATATTAATGGCAAAAGAAGACAGCATAAAACTTGGTAAGCAGGAAGAACAAATTGCAAAAATAGCAGCAAACTTTCTAGGAAATCAAATGGAAATTTAGGAAAATACACAAATAATCATAGTTAATCTACAAAATAAGTAGTAAAACTATGATTATTTTATTTGTAAAGTATTGTAAAATATGCAAAAATGTAATAAAATGGGATAGTAAGAAAACGTAGTGCTAGCATAACAATCATATCATGAAATAATTGTTATATAAAGGTTTATGGGTAACCTTTAAAAAACCTAAATATATTATATAAGGAATTATAGTAAAAATGGAGAAATTTTATTTAACAACACCAATTTATTATCCAAGTGGAAAATTTCATATAGGAACAGCATATGCAGAAGTATTAGCTGATTTTATAAATAAATATAAAATGTTGCAAGGATTCGATACATTTATGCTTACAGGAATTGATGAACATGGACAAAAAATCGAAGATAAAGCTAAAGAAGCAGGTTTAGAACCTAAAGCTTATGTTGATATACAAGCAGAAGAAGCAATCAAACTTTGGAAAAAAATGAATATTAAGTATAACAAATTTATGAGAACAACAGACGATTATCATGTAGCAGCAGTACAAAAAATATTTGAAAGATTTTTAGCACAAGGAGACATTTATAAAGGAGAATATGAAGGCTGGTATTGTAAACCATGCGAAAGTTATTTCACAGAAACACAATTAGTAAACGGTATGTGTCCGGACTGTGGTAGAGAAGTAATCAAAATGAAGGAAGAAGCGTATTTCTTCAACATGAAAAAATATGCAAATAAATTGTTAGAATATTATGACTCACATCCTGATTTTGTAAAGCCTGATTTCAGAAAAAATGAAATGATAAATAATTTCATAAAACCACGGATTAGAAGATTTGTGCGTAACAAGAACATCATTTTCATGGGGAATACAAGTGCCAAGCGATCCAAAACATGTTATATATGTATGGCTTGATGCATTAACCAATTATTTAACAGCACTAGGCTATCAATCAGAAAATGATGAATTATTAAAAAAATATTGGCCAGCAGATGTTCAAATAGTAGGAAAAGATATCGCAAGATTTCACCTAATTTATTGGCCTATATTCCTAATGGCATTAGACTTACCATTGCCAAAAACAATTCTAGTTCATAACTGGTTTATGATGAAAGACGGCAAAATGTCAAAATCAAAAGGAAACGTTATATATCCTGAACAATTAATGGAAAAATATGGACTAGACGCAACCAAATATTTTCTATTAAGAGAGATACCTGTGTCAACTGACGGAGTATTTTCGCCTGAAGAATTTATCAATAGATATAATTTCGATTTGTGCAATGATTTAAGTAATCTATTAAATAGAACAGTATCAATGGTAAATAAATATTTTGCAGGAAATGTACCACAGTACAATGGTACACCTAATGAAGTCGATGAAAGCTTAGAAAATGAAGCAAAGCAGACTATCGAAACATTTGAAGACTTGATGAATAAATATGATATAGCAAATGCAATCCAATCAATATGGAATTTTATATCAAGAACTAATAAATATATTGACGAAACACAACCTTGGGCATTGGCAAAAGAAGCTGAAAATGAAGCGGAAGAAGATAAAAAGAATAGAGAAGAAAAATTAAAATCTGCAATGTACCATTTAATTGCTAATTTAAAGCAAATAGCAATAATGATAAAACCATTTATGGAAAACACATCAGAGCAAATCTTGAAACAAATTGGAATAGATTCAACAAATATAAGTTGGGAATCACTAAAGGATTATAAAGCAATTGAAAATGCAAAAGTAATTGAAGAAGGTGAACCAATATTCATGAGACTAAACCAAGAAGAAGAAATAGAATATATTAAAAATATGATGAAGAAATAAATCAATTTATATGTGTTTAAAAGTATACATGCCTATAATAATTAAAATATTATAGGCATGTATTAAATGTAATCAAAATGTAATATAAAATAAGATAATAATAATTGCAAAAATAAAAATGACGTGATAATATAGTTAAAGAAAAATAAATTGTAAGAATAAAAAAACTAAATAAGAGGAGTAAGCAAAAGATGAAAAAGCTTGAAAGCCTTGCGAGAGTACACACACACACACACACACACACACAAATAGTTTAAAATTAATAGAAATAAATGGAAACATAGAAATTGAAGCTATGTGTTTTAGGAGTGACTAAAGCATGTAGCTTTTTGTGGTGTAATTTGCTTCAAAAGATATACGCTAATACTTTGAGTGGATACTAGTGCGGAAGCTGTTCAATTATAACATTTTTAAGATTTATAAAATAAAGAAAAAAATCAATTAAGTAAATAATAAAAATAATTGACACTAAAAAATCGAAATGATAAAATAAAAATAATCGGAACAAACCGAATACAAAATATAATAAAACTGAATTAAAATCGTAAAATAGGGAAAATTAAAAGCATTAAAAATAAATAGTAAAAAATCAAAGGAGGAAAACTAAAAATGAAAACAAAACAGATGAAAAATCAAGAAATGGAGGGAGAAAAACAGATGAGTCAAAGTAGAATGAACGAAAGGAAGGTAAAAGAAAGAAAAATGAAAAGGTTGAGAGAGCATGGTATTACACTTGTTGCGTTAGTAGTAACAATAATCATAATGTTAATCTTAGCAGGAGTAGCAATAAGTTTAGCGTTAGGCGAAAATGGATTATTTAGTATGTCAAGAAATGCAACAGGTAAGTA
>CANRBO010000035.1 GCA_947628885.1 uncultured Clostridia bacterium
TGTGTATGGGTGTATATTAGGGTTATACCAATATAATATTGGTTCAATTCCTTCTTCTCTTAATTTATCTATGCAATATACACTGCATGGTGCACAACATGTATGTAATAATAGTTTCATGCTATCTCGTTTCCTTTCCTAAATGCTACTGGTTATATGTTAGTATGCCTCCAGCTTCATTTTCATAAATAATTTTAGCATCTTTTTGCAAAGTATTTTTCCATTTTTTATAATATTCTCCCCTGTTAAAATATAATACATAATCTGCTTTTTTTGCATTTAATACCACGCAAAACGCTTTTGCTTCTAATAAATTTTGACCTCCTATGTCTAAATCTTTATTAATTCTTCTAATTAAAGCATATTCCCAAAATACTTGTTCAAAACTGCCTGCTACTTCTAATTTTGCTTCTTTTGGTATATTATCTTCTACATATTTTATTAATTCTAGTTCTTCTCTAGTCAAATCTTTCGGAGATTGCAAAATTGTTTTATTAGCTCCATATATGTCTGCTACTTGTAAAATATTTTCGTTTTTGTCAATCTTTCCATGAGAAATATTAGTATCGAAAAATGTTAAGGTAATTATTATTGCTAATGCATATATTCCTATAAATGCAAATGGCATAACCTTATTTTTTTCATATACTATTAATAATCCTTTGTAACTTAAGTAATACAAAAGTACCCACAATGCATAATAATTTTTGTTTAAATAATACATTGAAACTTTTTCAAACAAATATCCTATTAATAGTAGAAATATAAATGCCATTGTTAAAAGTGTTATCAATGATTGTCCTCTATTTTCTTTCCAGCATTTGTACATTGCAACTATTGCAAATGGTAATAGCAATATTTCGTTTGAGAACAAATTTACATAAACATATCCAAATGCTTTGAATTGACTACCTGACATTGATTTTTGTTGTTGTATTGCTGCACCCATGTCTATATTTTTATTTATCAGTACGCCGTAAATTTGTGGTGTAATATGATAAATATATCCAAATATAAAAGGCAGTAGTAGTGTTACAGATAACAATATGCATAATTTTATAGAGCATATCTTTTTTGTTTTTCTGTAATGATTAATACAAAAATATATCCACAATCCACTATACACATAAGGTACAAACATAAAATATGCTGTAAATAATCCATAATTAAGTAAAAAGAATACTAATAAATTTTGTTTAAATCCAATTTCTTCATTTTGATAAATATCTATCGATGCAATTATCGCACTTAAAACCAATATTCCCATGCTTAGATATTCAAATCCAAATAACAAACTATTCAATGGATATCCCATTGTGTATAACAATGCCATTGCAAATGCTAAAAATCTAGTTATATTATTTTTTGCAAATCTTGATATTACACTATAAAACATCCACCCACTTAAGAACAAAATGAATATACCAAATGCAATAAATACTACATAATTATAAAATGGATCTATTATTCCTTGCAAACATTTCATAATTAATCCTGAATTTACATAAGATGCTGTTTTTCTATTTTCCAATTTTCCATATACTTCATCAGCTTCTCCTCCTGGTAATAATGAATCTTCTTCTGCAAATTTTTCCGAAGTTATATAATGAGCAGATGGATCTCCTGATTCATATTTTATTTCAAATGGAAAATTAAAATTAAAATATGTAACTATTAAAACTGCAATTCCTAAAAGTACAATGTATATTAAATCAATTACTTTAAAACTATATTTTTGTACCTTTTTAGTTTTTATCATGTAGATTATCATTATTAAACTAAAAAACAAATTTATTCCACTGAACCCCCATAATGTCAATGGAATACGGAAAAATGTAGTTACATAATATACAAATGCATTATAACAAAATAAAATCACAAGATTTAATGCTATTTGTTTTAATATATCTATTTTCTTTTCACTTTTTTTCACAAGTAAATAACTTATAAATAAAGCTATTACCGATAATACATATAAAATTCTCATTTTTTTTCCTTAATATACTGAGCAACTCTAATTATATAAGATTTACTCAGCATATTTCTTTCTACTTTTATTTTACATTTTTTATTCCTAAGTGTTCGTAAGCTGAAGGTAGCGCTATTCTTCCTCTTGGTGTTCTTCCTATAAATCCTATTTGTACCAAATATGGTTCATATACATCCTCTATAGTCGATACTTCTTCCCCTAAAGTAGTAGCTAGGCTATCTACACCAACTGGTCTTCCTTGATATTTGTTTATTAAAGTGTCTAACAATCTTCTATCTGTCGCATCTAGTCCTATATCGTCTATATCTAATTTATTTAATGAAATTTTTGCTATATCCAAAGATATTTGTCCATTACCTAAAACAGATGCATAATCTCTAATTCTTTTCAATAATCTGTTTGCTATTCTTGGTGTTCCTCTAGATCTTTTTGCTATCTCCATTGCTGCATCTTCATCTATTTCTATATTTAAAATATTCGCTGATCTTTTAATAATTGTTTTCAAATCTTCAGGTTCATATAATTCTAATCTTTCCACTATTCCAAATCTATCTCTTAGTGGTGTAGTCAAAGAACCTGCTTTTGTAGTTGCTCCAATTAATGTAAACTTTGGTAAATCTAATCTTATTGATTTTGCTGTTGGTCCTTTTCCAATTATTATATCTAATGTAAAATCTTCAAGTGCTGGATACAATATTTCTTCAACATTTTTATTTAGTCTATGTATTTCATCTATGAATAAAACATCAAATTCTGATAAGTTAGTTAGTAATGCTGCTAAATCTCCTGCTTTTTCAATTGCTGGTCCTGATGTAATTTTTATCTTTGAATTCATTTCATTTGATATAATATTTGCTAACGTAGTTTTTCCAAGTCCTGGTGGTCCATATAATAACACATGGTCAAGAGGTTCTTTTCTCTTTTTGGCAGCTTCTATATATATTTTCATGTTTTCCTTTACTTTTGTTTGTCCAATATATTCATTTAAATTTTTTGGTCTTAACACATTTTCTTGTTTTTCTTCTGTATCATTTTCAAGGCTTGGATTTACCAAATCTTTATTTTCCATTTATAAATTCATTACCTTTCATAATTATTATATTCTTCTATATTTTTTTATCAAACACTATTCTCTATTTTTAATTTTATTTCTTCCTAAGTCACAATTCTAGTAAATTTTGGCTAGGAAAACAAGTTCATTTCTCTTTTCTTATTTTCCTTCAACATTTCCTTATTATATTTTTTTATTTGACTACTTCCTAGTCCTAATATTGCAGCAATTACAAGTGCTAATGACAATGCTTTCCATATACTATCATTTATTAGAATTACTGTAAATAATCCTATTGTAGCACTTATTGAGTACAAAATATATACCGCTTGTTTTTGAGTATATCCGTGTTTCATGATTCTATGATGTAGATGTCCACTATCTGCACTAAATACTGCTTTTAGTGACTTTCCTTTTATTAACCTTCTAACAATTGCAAAAATAGTATCAAATATTGGTAAGCCTAACACTAATACTGGTGCAATTAAAACTACTAAAGTAACAGTTTTTGCTACCCCCAATATTGCAATTACTGACAAAGCAAATCCTAAAAATTGTGCTCCAACATCTCCTATAAATGTTTTTGCTGGATTAGCATTGTATGGGAAAAATCCTAATATTGCTCCAGCTAAAGCAGTTATTAACACTACTGATATAATTGGTGATCCATTTGTTGCAAATATTAGAAGCAAGAAGATGCATGAAATTAGAGTAATACCTGATGATAGCCCGTCCAATCCGTCGATTAAATTAATTGCATTTGTTATACCAACTATCCAACCTACAGTTAGTATAAAACTCACTGGTTCCGGTAAAATATTTCCTCCTATGTCAACAATTCGAATTCCAAATGAATATATAATTATTGCTGAGCTGACTTGTGCAATAAGCTTTTGTATTGGTTTTAAATCCTTTACATCATCCAAAAATGAAAATATACTCAAACAAATAATTCCTAGTAAAAATCCTAATAATTTCATTTTGTAATTTTCTGTATCATTTAAGTCTAATTTTCCTTCTATTGACATAGATATTATTAAATAAAGTGCAGATACCAAAAATCCACTTATAACAGCTAGTCCACCTATTCTTGGCATTGGTTTTTTATTGACTCTTCTATCTGCTGGCATATCAATTGCCCCAACTTTTTTTGCAAGTTTTATAGTATATGGTGTTACTACAAATGATGTAATACATGCTAACAAAAATGCAATTGCAATATCTCCCCACATAAATTTTACCTCCATTTTATTAGTTCATACTTTTCTTTATTCGTTTTTTTCTCTTATTCCGTTATATTCTTTTATTAAATATAAAGGTCTATTTTTTGTTTCGTTAAATATTCTGCCTAAATATTCTCCAACAATTCCAAATAAAAGTATCTGTATCCCTGAAAAGAATAGTACGAGTAAAATTATTGCTTGAAATGCTTGAATTACAACTCCTTCTACACAACATTTTGCTATTACATATATAAAATATATAAATAGTGCTAAAAATGTTGGTATCGCTATATATGTAGATATTCTAAGTGGTGATGTAGTAAATGATGTTATTCCATCAATTGCTAAGTTTACTAATTTTTTATAATTCCATTTCGTTTTTCCAGCTATTCTCGGATCTCTATCATAATAAATTGCCTTTTTATTATAGCCTATCCAACTGAACATACTTTTTGAACATCTTTGCGATTCTCTCAATCTTTTTAAAGCATTTACACATCTTCTATCTAAAAGTCTAAAATCCCCAGTATCTTTTTGTATCTCAATATTTGTAAGCGATTGCAATATTTTATAATACATTTTTGATGTGAATTTCTTTAACCACGTTTCGCCTTTCCTTGATTTCCTTTGTGCGTAAACATCATCATAACCTTGTTCCCAATATTCTATCATTTTAGGAATTAACTCTGGTGGGTCTTGCAAATCAGCATCCATAAATATTACAGCATCACCTTTTGCATAATCTAATCCTGCTATCATTGCAGTTTCTTTGCCAAAATTTCTCGAAAAATCCACATAAGAAATTCTATTATCTTTTTCTCGATATTTTTTTATTAATTCCAATGTTTTATCTTTTGAACCGTCATTTATAAACAGTATCTCAAACTCATAATTTTCTATACTGTTTACCATTTTTTCTATTCTTTCATACAAAAATGGCAACGAATCTTGCTCGTTATATGCTGGAATAATAATAGTGATTTTTTTCATTTTGACCTCCTTTTCCAAAAATCTTTGCTCAAAAATTTTATCTTTTCTATTTCTATAGAAGCTATAGGTATTAAAGCTACAATATAAGGAATAATATATCTCGACTTTGCTTCCCATATAATGTGAAACAAAAAGCCTCCTATAAATATAGTTAAAAATAGTATAAATTCATTAGATAAATTTTTTCTATTTTGTATTATTACAACCATTGTACAGCCAAAAATTATTAATATCAATACCTTTTGGTAAATAACTGGAAATGTATGAATATCTTCCAATTCTTGTTTTCCCTCTTCTTTTATAACATTGTCATTTTCATCTAGGAGAATTTTTTGTCTTACTGTTGAATTATTATTTTCAGTCCACATTGAACAAATTTTTACCAAGTAAAATTTCATTGCATACGAAGGATTATCTATAAAATGGTTTATTCTATCTTTAATCAGTGATATATATTTTTCATTGGCATTTTCAATATCTCGATAAGCATAATCCGCATATTTGTATGAGTACCAACCTGCAGAATAATCTGACACTGTCATCCCCATATAAAAATATCCAGTCATTGGAAATGATTTTTTACTATCTAAATTATTTTCTTTTAAATAATAATTTTTAACTATTGTAGCAGGTGCTAATGTAAGTACTGCAAAACTAAATATTGCAAGGATTTTCATTAATATTCCTTTTGCATTTTCTTTTTTGTCTATTAAATCTAAAAATAAATAAATCAAAATAGCCAATATAAATATTAAAAAATTCATCCTAAGCATATATGATATTGCCATTGATATTATCGAATATATCAGATATTTTATATTTTTTTCACTACCATATTTTATTATAAAATATGTCCCTAACATTGCTAGTCCCATGCCTGACACATCACCATATATAAATGTAACTAGTAATGGAATTGATAGAAATAATAATATCAGTGACATTGCTAAGTATTTATTTACTTTATACTTTTTTGATAATTCTTTACATATTAGAAATATAGAAACCACTGTAATTAAATTACAAAATGCATTAAAATATTCTATAATTATATAGCTATTATTGTTGAAAATCCTTAATAATATGCTCCATACAAAAGCTAAAGGTATTTGTTGGCTATAACGTTCAATGTATGTTCTATTAACGATTGCTCCTTCATAAGTATAACTATTATCTAGGAAATCTTGTACATTTTTCTCTTTTATTGCTATTGCAAGATTATAAGCTGTCTCCTGATCCGAATTTGGTTTTACGCTACAATAATGTATTATCACCATTTGCTCAATAAAATACATAAAAATTACCAATCCAAAAATCAAATATTTTTTTCTAAATTCTGTTGTTTTACTATTAAGTTCTTTACATAAAACATATACAAGAGCTACTAATATTAGGCTAGATACTATAAAAATAAACGAATTTCCTTTAATAGTTACTACTTCATTTTTTGCCATTGTAGCAGTGTATATTATATTTAATATAAAGATAAAAGTAACAAAAATTAATCCAATTGTTGAAATGATTCTCTTTAATATCTTATTCATCTGTCTCCTTTTATTTAATTATATATATTGTCTTTATCAACTATGTATTGTATTCTTTTACATTTATTGTCTTGTCAACTATGTATTGTGGTCTTTTACATTTATTGTCTTATCAACTATATATTGTGGTCTTGACTTTGTTTCATCGTATATTCTAGCAATATATTCGCCTATCATCCATAGTGATATAAGTATAATTCCACCTAAAAATGTCATTGTACACATAAGTGAAGTCCATCCTGGAGTTAAATTATTCCATTTAAATGCAAATGATAGAATTGAATAAATAAGTACTACTATTGATATTATAACTGAAAGTATTCCTAAACCTCCTACTATTTTAAGTGGTTTTGTTGAAAAACTAATTATTCCGTCAGAAGCTAATTTTAACATTTTTTTAAGTGGATATTTAGTTTTTCCTGCAAAACGTTCTTTTCTTTCATATTCATAAGCATATTGCTTAAATCCTACCCAGCTGAACAATCCTCTTAAGAATTTATTATGCTCTGGAAGTGAATTTACTACATCTACTACTTTTCTATCAACTAATCTAAAATCTCCAGTATTTTTAGGAATTTCAATATCTGATAATTTGTTAATAAATGAATAGAAAGCCTTGGCTGTCATTAGTTTAAAAGCAGATTCTCCTTCTCTTGATGACCTTTTTCCATAGATTACTTCATATCCTTCTTCCCATTTTTCTAACATTCCTGGGATAAGCTCAGGTGGATCCTGTAAATCAGCATCCATAATTACTATTGCATCACCTGTAACATATTTTAATCCAGCTGTAACAGCTGCTTGATGTCCAAAATTTCTCGAGAAAGATATTACTTTCACTTTTTTATCTTTTTTAGCAATTTCTTCAAGTATATCTAATGTTTTATCCTTCGAACCGTCATTTACAAAGATTATTTCATAATCATATTTTTCTTTTAATGAACTCATTACCTCTGTAACTTTTTTATAACACTCTTCAGCAACTTGTTCTTCAAAATACATCGGTATTACAAGCGAAATTATTTTCATATTTTGCTATCTTCCTTTCTTTTCTAATATCATAAAAAATATGGTTTCTTTATTAATTTTAATAATTTATAACTCTTCAGCAAATCTTTTCTGTAATTTGTTAAATATAAAATATCCTATTATCGTAATTATTATTCCAAATACTATAACTGCAAATATTTGTAATAAATTAGGCATCTGCTGATAATAGAAAATATTTCTATAACCTTCAATAATGTATGTCATTGGGTTAAGCTTCAATATCCACCTAAATTGCCCTGGTATAGTATCTATTGAATAAACAATTGGAGTTGCATAAAATAACAATTGTAAGAATACTCCTATAAAATGTTGTAAATCTCTAAAATATACTGTTATGCTTGATACAATTAGTGCAAAACCTATTTGCATTATGTATTGTGCTAAAAGTAGTAATGGGTAAAATGCAACATATACAGTTAAGCCCATACCATATCCAAGAACAAATCCCAATATAATAATTGAAGATATTACAAATGTTACAGCTTCACTTGTAACTAATGAAATTGGCAGTATTTCTCGTGGGAAATACACTTTTTTGATTATGTTACCATTTTCAATCATTACAAAAGAACCCCTATTTATTACATTGGTAAAAAATGACCATGGTATTAAACCACAAACCATGAAAACAGTATAATTTTCTATACTATTTCTCATGATTAATGGGAATATAATTGCATATACTGTTATTTGTAAAAGTGGATTTATAAAAGACCATAATATTCCAAAAAATGATTTTTTATATTTTCCACCAATATCTTTTTTTATGCTAGTTTTTAATAATTCTCTATATTGATACAGTTTTTTGAAAATGTTCATATTTATTTTGTCGTATAATTATTATACGATCTCCTTCCTTTGAAATTTATTTTTGTTATATTTTATATTATAATGTAATTTCTGCTTGTTCTCATGCGTTTGCTCTTATTATTTATTCTCATATGTTCGTTACTCATTACATATTCTCATGTTGTGACATGTTTACTATTTTCTTATTGTATATTATGTTGTTTCTTTCAAGTATTCATTTATTACTTCCTTAGTATCTCCGTCCATTCTAATTACGCCTTTATCAAGCCATACAGCTCTATCACATAATAACTTTGCAGAACCCAAACTATGTGTTACAAAAACCATAGTTTTTCCTTCTTTTTTTAACTCTTTCATTTTGTTAAGACATTTTTCTTGAAAGTGTTGATCTCCAACAGATAATATTTCATCTACTAATAAAATATCTGCATCAACATTGATTGCAACTGAAAAGGCTAATCTCATGAACATACCTGAAGAATATGTTCTTACTGGATTATCTATATATGATCCAAGTTCAGAAAATTCTATAATATTATCCAACCTTTTATCAATTTCCTTCTTTGTCAAACCAAATATAGAAGCATTAAAATATATATTTTCCCTACCCGAAAAGTCTTGATGAAAGCCTGCTCCTAACTCTAATAGTGATGTCAATTTTCCTACTGTGGTAATTTTACCCTTATTAGGATATATTATTTTTGTCATTAATTTTAACAAAGTTGACTTTCCGCTTCCATTAACCCCAATAAGTGCCACAGCTTCACCATTTTTTATTGTTAAATTAATATCCTTTAGTACTTCCCTTTTTTCCTTTTTATTTCTTTTCCAAAAAAGTACCTTTTCCTTTATGCTATTTGCCTTATCAAGATATACATTAAATGTTTTATAAACGTGTTCTACAATTATTCTATCTTCGCTATCTTGCATTTTCTTGTTTACTTTCCTTTCTATTTAATTAACATTTTTAGCTTTCTAACTATTACCTAACTATGATAATATTTTGTTTTCTACAATTCTAACTTTATGAAAAAATATGTTTGACTACTTAAAATCATAAGTTTTTTTATATGTATCTATATAATAATATAAAACTTGCTTATTGTCAAAATTTTAGTACCCTTCATCCATGAAGTCAATCCTTTTATGTTCATGCTTAAATTTTCGCTTGGTTGCTATGCTTCCCGGTATCCACAAAATAAGCACCATAAGTTTATTAAAAAATCCATGAACATTTTTTACTGCATTTTCCCTTGCTGCCAAATTTGCAAATAATATATAATGCTTATAAATGTACATTTTTTTGCTGAAACTTACTCCTTTAAAATCAAGCTTAAATAATTCTTTAAAATACTCGTAATATCCCAAAGGAGCTGTTGCAAAAACTTTATTTATATTTTTCGTATAACCGTCATTTTTGTAATCTCCTATAATTATTGCCTCATTAACTCCAAGTATATCATAGTCCATGTCCATTTGGTTATACATCCTTGCTTCTGTGACAAATTTTTCATCAGCTTCTATGAT
>CANRBO010000036.1 GCA_947628885.1 uncultured Clostridia bacterium
CTAATGCTATCATTATTAATGTTGGTAAAAATGTTATTATTCCTGAACCTATTGATAATAATACGTTTTGTTCTTTAGGATTAAAACTTATGCCATTTCCTTCTTCAACTTTTTTTTGTATTAATTCTACAAAAGCTTGTGAGTTAGGTATAATTACTTTTTTGGTTAATTCTTTTAATTTTTCCTTATTTTCAGGATCTTCCTCATCTAACATATTTCCATTTTCATCTTTATATGTTACTACTGCAGAATTACCTCCAACTGTCATTTCTACTTTTCCTATTTTTCCTTGATCAATATCTCTGATTAATTCTGTATATTCTATTTTATTTTTTTCATCATTGTTTTTTGTGTATATAAAATATGTTAATGCTCCTGCTAAAGCTACTATTAATATAATAACTATCCATAATAATTTTTTATTATTGTTTTTATTTTTATTCTTGTTTGAATTTTGTTCATTTGACTTTTCTATATTTTCTTCCTCATAATTATTATTCGGCATGATTATCTTTTTCCTCCTTCAATATTTGCCTGTGGTTCCGGATTATTTTTCTTTTCCTTTAATTTACCTTTGACTCTCTTTTTAACTTCTCCCAATGTTTTATCTTTTTCTTCATCTTCGTTATCTTTCTTATCATCTTCTTTGTTCTTTTCATCAGGATTTTCTTTATTTTCTTGTTCTCTTTCCAATTTCTTTATCTCTATTGTTGCTTTTATTATCTCTTTCTTTTTTATTAATTCTGATCTCATGATTAATATTACAGCAACTATATAAATATATGAAATTAATGTGTACATAATTTGGAAATATGACATATAGAAGCCAGTAAATACATTTGCACATGAGTATATTAAATTAACTATAATAGGCAATGTTAACGCATATATTGCTATCATTACACATTGAGAATATTTTAATGCTATTCTTGCCATTTTGCTAATAATTATAACTAACAAAGATAGTGCTAAAACATCTATTAATGTACTTATTGTGTACATAAAATATGTTGTGATAAATATTGATAAATATACAGTTGCATCTATTACTGATACATTATTTTCTATTAAATCTATCATACTTTCTTTTGTAATTTCTTCTGTTTCAAAATTATCAAGTAGATTTTCATAACTTATTTCTGTTTGAGTATAGTTTGATATAAGGATAAATTTATTCTGCAATGCTAATCCTACAATTCCGTCATATTCTGATATTTCATCTGCATACTTGTCAGCTGTATCAATCGTATCATCTAATATTAATTTGTACTTAAATTCATTATCATTTTTTATTATTATAGGTTCTTCATTTTCTACATCTAATCCCTGTGCATTTATTGTAAAATTAGGTATATCATTTCTAACATAATTACAAAAATCAGATAAATATTCATTAGTTTTATATGTCATAACTGCTGATAAAATTATTGTGAATATCGCCATTATTTCCAATAAATAGAATATAGATCTTCTTAATTTTTCTGATATTAAAATATTATATTTATCTAGGTCTTTTATACTTAATAGTATTTTTTTGAAAAATGGAATCTTTTTTTCTCGCATTTTCATTATTCCTTTCTTTTCCTATATTTTCTACCCTTTTATTCTATATTTTTTCTAATTCTGTTCCTTCTTTTGTATCTTTAATATTATATCCTTTTTCTTTTATTTCATCTCTAATTTTATCGGCTATTTTCCAATTTTTTTCTGTTTTTGCCTTATTTCTTTTTTCAATTAATTCTTGTATTTCTTGTGGTATTTGTATTTCTTTTTGCATATATTTTTGTGAATTTTTTAAATCCAAACCTAACACTTCGTCAATTTTTTCTAATAATTTTGCAAACTCTTTTGATTTTATATCATTTCTAATTATTTCCCAAACTACACCCATTGCTACTGGCATATTTAGGTCGTCATTTATTGCTTCATGAAATCTATTTTCGAATTCTATTACTTTTTGATTTACTATTTCTACATTTTCAACATTTTCTTTTACTTCTAGGTGCTTTAAATATCCCTCTCTCAATCTATTTAATGCTACTTGAAAAGATTTTACACCTTCAAAAGTAAAATTCAATTTATTTCTATAATGCGAACTATAACAAAACAATTTATATGCTAATGGTTCAATCCCTTGTTCTTGCAAATCTTTAAGTCTATACACATTTCCAAGTGATTTTGACATTTTTCCACCGTTTACTAACAAGAATTCACAGTGCATCCACACATTAGCAGGGTTATGTCCAAATGAACCTTTACATTGTGCTATTTCATTTTCATGATGTATTGGAATATGGTCAACTCCTCCTGTATGTATGTCAAAATTTTCTCCTAGATATTTTCTTCCCATTGCTGAACATTCTATATGCCAACCCGGATAAGACTTGCCCCAAGGACTATCCCATTTCATTAAATGATTTTCAGGTGCCTTTATCCATATTGCAAAATCATAAGGATTTCTTTTCTCAGGATCTACCTCTATTCTTGCCCCATGGTCTTCTCCTGATAAATCATTATTTGAAAGAATAGGGTATTTATCTAATTTTGATACATCAAAATAAATCCCTTTGCTTGTTTCATATCCATAGCCATTATCTATTATTTCTTTTACCATTTGTATCATTTCTTTTATATTGTCAGTTGCTTTCGTTATTATTTCAGGTTTATCAATATTTAGTGCTTCTAAATCTTCCATAAAGGCTTTAGTATAAAATTCTGCTATTTCATAAGGGTCTTTTCCTTCTTTTTTTGCTGCTTTTTCCATTTTATCTTCACCTGTATCAGCATCTGAAGTTAGATGTCCTACATCTGTTATGTTCATTACATGCTTTAGTTCATAACCATTGTATTTACACATCCTTCTTAAGTTATCCATAAATATATATGATCTATAATTTCCTATGTGGGCATAGCTGTAGACAGTTGGTCCACAGCTATATATATTTACACAATTTTCCTTTATAGGAAGAAATTCTTCTTTTTTATGTGTTAGAGTATTGTATAATTTAATTTGCATGTATTTTTTGTATGATAAAATCATACTCTCCTTTCTAATTAGTTTACGATGTTATTTCCAGTTGTTGTATTTCCACCAATTGTTGTATTGCCTCCTGTTGTTGTATTTCCACTTACAACATTTCCTCCAGTGGTTGTATTGCCTCCTGCTGTACTTCCACCTTCATATTGGTTTACAGTTATAGTAATTGTTGAACCTTTAGGTGCTTCTGCTGATGTACTTTGTTTTAATACAACTCCTTTTTTCTTATTTCTATCATTGTCTTTTAATACTTTTACAATAAATCCAGCATTTTCCAGTTCTCTTTTAGCCTCTGCTTCTGTTTTTCCAACAACGTTTGGAACTTTTACCTTTTGAGCCTCTGTATGGACATTACATGTTTCAGTTGGTGCTTCTTGTGCTGATTGTCTTGGTGACCAACTTCCATTTTTCTCGGTATCAATTACAACTCCAAAATTCCTACTTTCAGTATCTGTACAGAATTCTGTTGCAATTTTTCCTGTTTCCTTACAAATATTTAGTGTTTGATGACCGTCACAATCTGCTGGTTGATTATCTTCTGCAAATATTTCTTGGTATGTATCTCTACAATTTTCTTTTGCTTTTTTACCAGTTGTTTTACAAATTGTTAGTGTAACAATTCCTGCTGGTTTTTCAAATTTCTTTGCCTCTAGTCCTGTATGAACTTTTTTCATAACAGGGAACCATATTGCTGCTGCTGGGTTAGTACTTCCCCAATAGCTCATCCTGTGTCCTTTTCCGTCATAATCATATCCGTCATCTGCTCCATACCAACATGCTGCTGCATAATATGGTGTAAATCCACAGAACCACCTATCTACTGCACTATCTGATGTTCCAGTCTTTCCGCCTACATCCATAGCTCCTAAAACACCTGCATATCCACCAGCTGTTCCACCTGATGTTACTGGTCCTTGCAAAATTGTACTTTCTATATATGCATTTTCTTCAGTCATTACTCTTGTTTTTTCTTGTTTAGCTTCAATTATTGTAGCACCACTTTTATCTACAACTTTTGTGTAAAATGTTGGTGTAATATATACACCTTTGTTAGCTATCATCGCAAATCCTGCCGCCATTTGAACAGGAGTAACGCTTGGTGCTCCTAGAGCCATACTTAGTCCTAAATCACTGCTATCAACATCTATTCCTATCTTTGATAAAAAGTCTTGTGATTTACTTAATCCTAATAATGAAAGAAGTTTTACTTCTGTAACATTATATGAGTGTTTTATAGCATCTCTAATTGATACTATTCCTCCGTAACTATTACTATCATTACGAGGTTTATATGTTCCAAAACTTGTTGGTGTGTCATTAAATAATGTTGATGCATTTATAACTTTATTTTCTAATCCAGGTGCAATTGTAACTAATGGCTTAAATGAAGAACCCGGTTGACGTTCTGATAATCCTCTATTTAATCCAAGCGTATCTTGATTTTGTCCTAGAGCTCCAACTTCTCCTACAACATAACCATTTGAAGGATTAATTATTACCATAGCTGATTGTCCTGGCTCATGTTTGCCTCTACCGTCATCACTCGTTCCTTGTATGATGTATTTAGATAAAGCAAATTCTTCCTCCATTTTACTTTGGATACTTGGATCAACAGTCGTATAGATACTGTATCCACTATTAATAGCCATTTCTCTAGCTTCACTATAACTTATATCCATTTCATTAGAAAGCTCTTGTGCAATTTGATTAATTGCAGCAGCTGTATGGAAAGATAATCCTCCATTTCCATTTGATTGACTTCCTTTTTCAAATGCTAAACCATTATTTGTTTCTTCCACTGCTTGGTTATATTCTTCTTCTGAAATCTTTCCTAATTCTTTCATCTTAGCTAGTACATTAAGTGTTCTGGTTTTAATTTTTTCACTGTTATCGGTCTCTGAGAAAGGATTATATGAGTTAGGTGAATTATTTATTCCTGCTATAAACGCTGTTTGTGCAATACTTATATCTTTAGCATATCTATTAAAGTAATATATTGATGCTGCTTCTACACCTCTAATTTCCAATCCTGACGAACTTCCTAAATAAATCCTATTCAAATATCTCTCTAGGATCTGCTTTTTATCAAGCATTTTTTCTACTTGGACAGCTCTTGACCACTCTCTTATCTTTCTTTCTATTCCAGCTAATCCGCTTCTTTCATCATCTTTCATAGTAATTTTTATAAGCTGTTGAGTAATTGTACTTCCACCGAAAGAACCTTTTCCACCACTAAATACATAATTAGCAATAGCATGCAATGTCCTTTTTATGTCAATTCCATTATGTTCATAATATCTCTCATCTTCTATTGCAACAAAAGCATCTGGTAGTTTTCCCATTTCTTCAAGAGTAAGTTTTTTATGTATTTCATCACCCGTCAATGTATTAATCAATTCTCCATTTCCGTCATAAATAAGAGCTCCACCTGAATCTGTTAAAAGCTGTTCTTCTGTTAGCGCCCATTTATCAGTTTTAAATATCGCCACTACTCCTGCTATTCCCGCTACAATTAAAATTACAAATAATATAAAACATATTTTTAAAAATAGTCTTAATTTTGGATGTTTCTTTTTTTTCTTTTTCTTCTTCTTTGATCCTTCAACTATTACTGTATTTTCTTCTTCATTTATATGTTGTTCTTTATAATTTCTCGTCTTGTTTCTTTCATGACTGTTCTTTTTACTTCTTCTTTTCATACATACCTCCTAAAGGGTAAATTACTAGATATATTATATTACAAATATTCTAATAATACAAGAACTAAAACAAATTTAAGTCATTAATATTTAATTCATCTGTAATAACCTCTGCACCTCGCTTAATTAGTTCATTAGTTCCTTTTGAATTTTCCGAAAAAATATTTCCGTGGTATAGCAAATAATCTTTTACCCTGTTCTAGTGCAAAGTTAGCAGTAATAAGTGCTCCACTTTTTTCTTTAGCTTCTACTATAACAGTGCCTTGCGATAAACCACTTATTATTCTATTCCTTTTTGGAAAATTTTCTGCTAATGGTTTTACTCCTATTGGATATTCACTTACAATCGCACCACCATTTAACACTATATTTTTAGCTAATTCTCTATTCTCAGTAGGATAAATCATATCAAGTCCGTGTGCCATAACTGCTATTGTTTTGCCACCAGCCTTTAGACAACCAATATGCGCAAATGTATCTATTCCTTTTGCCAAACCACTTATTATGATTATATTTTGCTTAGCTAAATTATAAGACAATTTTTCAGCAATTTTAGCTCCATAATTTGTACAATCCCTGCTTCCAACTATCGATACAGAATTTCTTCTGAGTAATTCCGCATTTCCAATAACATATAGATTTTGAGGACATTCATTTATTTGTGTCAATAAATAAGGAAATTGCAATTCTGTACTTTTAATCTCTTTTATATTGTATTTAATAATTTTCACCTCACTTTAATTAAATTTAAAACTTTTATTAGCGCCTAGATTTATTTTATTAGCACCTAAATTTATATTAAAATATAAATCTTAAAAAGATAATGTCTATTTATCTAAAAAAACAAAAGGAGACTATATGAAATTAGTCCCCCACATTAATTTTCAATCCATTTTTTATATTCTTCTATTATTTTATCTGCAACCTGATTTGGAGTATAGTTTGAAGTATCTATTACCAAATCATAATTTGACATATCACTTCTATCAACTCCATATATATTCGCATATCTTTTATTTTCTAATTTATATCTCAAAATCATATCTTCTTTTTGCTCTTCAATAGTTGCAAAATTCTCAGTATCTTTTCTATCATTATCATAAAATGCTCTTTTAGCAGCCACATCAATATCTACTTTCAAATAAACTTTAAAAGATTCCGGAACTGCATACCAACCAAGTCTTGCGTCTATTACAAAGTTATCATGAATTTTGGCATATTCAGCAGCACTTCTTTCAATTTCCTTATCTATTTCAGGATGTTTTTCCACATATTTTCCAAAACTTGTAACATCCATTTCTTTTTCTTTTGCTAACTTTCTAAAATATGTACCATTTCTATATACTTCGTACCCCAATTTTTCAACTAGTATATTTGAAACTGTACCTTTTCCACTTGCTAAATCTCCTGAAATTGATATAATATGCTTCTTTTCCATATATCCCTCTATCACCTTTAGTTTTGTAAATGAGAATTTTTACACTTCACTTTCTGTCTTTTTAACTTCATTTTCTGTTTCTTTTGATTTTTCATCCCATTGAGATTGATTATATATTTTAACTTTTCCTTCTTCAATTTCATCTGCTGCAAGAGTAACCGGTGATACATCATCCTTATCAGTCATTGGTTTACTTCCTCTTGAAATTTGTCTAGCTCTTTTAGCTGTTGCTATAACTAAACTATATCTATTTTCTGCTTTATCAAGCAATTCTACAACTGTAGGTTTAACTATCATAACAAACTTCTCCTCCTTAAAATATATCTAATATTTTAACACTTTTTAAGTTTAAAGTCAAATACTTCCATATAATTTTTATTTTGTTTTCTATATTTATTTGTATCATACAATTAGTTAGCTTTTAAATAATTTTATTACATAAAATTATGTTAATCTATACTTAATAGCTTAACTTCTAGCTTTTTTCTTCTTTATAGATATTACAAAAATTTTTATTAAATAATACAATATAAATATCCCAATAATAGCTGCAGATACAAATTTTATGTATTTATTTTGTCTATTCACTAAATCTAAAAGGCAAATAGTTGATGCACCAATTGCTAACATTTCCACCCCATGAAGTCCAAGGCTTCCACTATCTTTTTTGTATGCAATTTCAAAAATCACAATCGATGCAATAGCTTCCACTAAAATTAGCACTTTTAGACTAACTAAATATGGAATATTGCTCACTTGAAATCTCGCAACATTAAGTATAATAAAATAAATTTGAATTAATATAAATATTATTGTATTTTTCAATATTTCTTTGTATTTTGCCTGTCTTTTACCTTTCGAGCTGTTAGATTTTTTGTTATTTTTTATTTCATTTTTTATAGCATCTAATTCCTCGTACTTTAATGATTTTAAATCTATTGGTGTATTATTAGAATTTATTAAATCTTTATCATTTAATTCTTCAGCGATTTCTAAATCATCATTTATATTTTCAATTTGAGCTATAAGATTTTCTTGTTCTATTATTTCTTTATCAGCTATTTCTTGCTCTTTTGGGTTGATTACTATTGTGGCATGTTGATTTGTACTTACTCTATTATCTTTTACATTTTCATTTATATTTGTTTCTACAACTTTTTCAGTTTTTTTAGCTACTTTTACATTTTTCTTTACGCTTGTTTTGGCTGTCTTCGTACTACCTGTCTTTGTAGTTGCTCTTTTAGTTTTTGGGCTTGCTTTGGTTTCTTCTTCATTTTTCTTTACGCTTGTTTTGGCTGTCTTCGTACTACCTGTCTTTGTAGTTGCTCCTTCATTTTCTAGGTTCGCTTTGGTTTCTTCTTCGTTTTTGTTTGTTCTTGTTTCTGCAATATTAACACTAGCTTTGACAGATTTCGTACTTGTCTTGTTTCTGTTTTTAGTTACTTTTGTACTTGATTTAGCACTGGTTTTAGTTGCCTTTGTACTTGATTTGGCACTAGTTTTAGTTGCTTTTGTACCAGCCCTAGTAGTCTTAGCATTTTTGTTTTCACTTATCTCTGTAGACTTTTGACTTGCTTCATCAACTTTTACATCTTCATTTGTAATCGTTTCTGTGGTATTAACACTATCATTTTTTTTAACCGTGCTTTTCTTGTTTGTTGTTTCTTTTTCCATTTCAACATTTATGTTAGCAATAAATTGCTAGCATTTCCTCCTTTTTAATTATATACTAAACATCATATTCATACATAATCATACTAAGCATTGCCAATGAAGCCGTTTCTGTTCTTAATATTCTCTTGCCAAGGCTAACTATTTTAGCTCCTTCATCTGAAAGGAGCTTTGCTTCTTTTTCATCTATTCCACCCTCTGGACCAATAACAATTGCTATCTTACAGTCTTTATTCTCTTTATTAGAAAATTTGGTTCTATTTTCTTGCAGAATTTGCTTTAACGTTATCTTATCTTCATTTTCATACGCAACTATCATACAATCAAAATCTTTTATACTTTTTGCTACATCTTCTATACTTTTTAATCTGCATATTTGAGGAATTATGTTTCGCTTGCTTTGTTTAGCTGCCGCTTCTGATATAGCTTGCCATCTTTGTATTTTTTTATCTTCGTCTTTCAATTTAGCAATACAATTTTTCATGTTTACTGGTATTATTTCATATATTCCTAATTCAACAGCCTTTTGAATAATATATTCCATTTTATCTGATTTAGGTAGTCCTTGGAACAATGTGATTTTAATATTAGGTTCTGTTGTTTCAACCTCATTTAATAAGATACAATCAACTTCTTCCTTACTTATATGACTTATTTCAGCCAAATATTTTATAGCTGTATCTTTATTATTTATGTATATTTTTTCTTTTTCTGTCATTCTAAGAACAAAACCTATATGCTTCGCATCTTGTCCAATTATTTTCACATTTTTATCTTTTATCTGATTATTATCTACAAAAAAATTATACATTTTATGATAAACCCCAGTCTTCTTCATATCTATCAATTACATTATCCATTTTATCTTTTTCGTCTTGCACCATTTCTTCTTGATAATCAGTTTCATTAATTATCTCTTTCATTGCTTCAGAGTTATTGACAGTTATCTGTCTAATAGAAACTGCTGTTATGATTGATAAAACAACTATTGTTAGTGCTAATGCAATCATTGTTATTCCTCTTTCGTCTTTCATAAATTTTCCTTCTTTCACTTTTTATAAAATTTAATGCCATTATATCATTTACAATAAGTTCCGGCAAGTATCTTACTAATATTTTTTAGATGTTTTTAGATAAAATAAAAAAAAGACTTAAACAGAATCACTGCAAGTCTTAATTTACTTGGTGGCTTCAACTGGAATTGAACCAGTGACACAAGGATTTTCAGTCCTCTGCTCTACCAACTGAGCTATGAAGCCTTATAAATAAAAAAATGGCGACCCGAAACGGGCTCGAACCGTCGACCTCTAGCGTGACAGGCTAGCGTTCTAACCAA
>CANRBO010000037.1 GCA_947628885.1 uncultured Clostridia bacterium
TCACTCTTGCTGGAAATCCAAACACAGGCAAATCCACGATTTTCAACGGCTTGACTGGTATGCATCAACATACTGGAAATTGGACTGGTAAAACTGTTGAAAATGCTGCTGGTATATACACTTATAAGAAAAAGAAATATCTTTTCGTTGATATTCCCGGTACATATTCTCTTATGGCTGATTCTGAAGAAGAGAAAATTGCTCGAGACTATATTGCTTCAGGGATTCCTGACGTTACAGTTGTTGTCGTTGACGCTACTCGTTTGGAAAGAAATTTGAATTTAGTTTATCAAATCATGAGTTTAACAGATGAAGTAATAGTTTGCGTTAATTTGCTAGATGAAGCTACTAAAAAAGGGATAACCATTAATTTAAAGAAGCTTTCTGAATTGCTTGGTGTGCCTGTAGTTGGGACAATTGCAAGGAAAAAGTCTACTTTATTTAATTTATTAAAAACAATCAATATGGTTTGTACTGGTAAGCTTATCTTTTCTCCCAACAAGGTTGAATTTACTGACAATCAAGATGATAATGTAAAAGCCATTTTTAGTAAGGCTCATGAAGTGACCGACGAAGTCTGCGATTTCTCTAATTCCAATTATAATGAAAGAGATAAAAAAATCGATAAAATCCTTACTTCTAAAACTTTTGGTATTCCAATTATGATACTATTTTTCTGTTTGATTTTTTGGATTACCATTGTTGGAGCAAATTATCCTTCAAAATTGCTTTCTAATCTTTTTAGTACAATCAAACCGTATTTTGCAGGATTTTTATTATTTATAAAAACTCCGAACTGGCTATATTCTCTATTGGTTGACGGTGTTTATACAACAGTTACATGGATTGTAAGCGTTATGCTTCCGCCTATGGCAATATTTTTCCCACTTTTTACTTTGCTTGAAGACTTGGGATATTTGCCTAGAATCGCATTTAATTTAGATAAATGTTTTAAAAAATGTTGTAGCTCAGGCAAGCAAGCTTTGACAATGTGTATGGGTTTCGGCTGTAATGCAGCTGGTGTAATTGGTTGCAGGATTATCAGTTCTAAAAGAGAACGACTAATTGCTATTATCACAAATAATTTTGTACCTTGTAATGGTCGTTTTCCCTTCCTTATAACTGTCGCCACGATTTTCTTTAGTGGTGCAATACACGCAGGTGAAAGTCTAAAAAGTAGCCTTATTGCTACTTTCGTAGTTTTTCTAGTAATTTTAATTGGCATTGCTTTCACATTTTTCATTTCAAAATTGCTATCACTTACTCTTTTGAAAGGAAAAACTGACGGTGCTATTTTAGAACTTCCACCTTATAGAAAACCACAGATTGGAAGGATTTTAGTCAGTTCAATTGTAGATAGAACACTTTTTGTCCTAGGTAGAGCTCTTAGTGTTGCTATTCCAGCAGGAGTTATTATTTGGGTACTTTCGAACATTAACATTGGTGGATTTAGCTTGCTAACATATATAGCGAACTTCTTTGATCCTTTTGCAAGGCTTATGGGCTTAGACGGATATATATTAACTGCATTTTTATTAGGTCTTCCTGCTAATGAAATTGTTCTCCCAATTATTCTTATGTGTTACACAAATGCAGGCACTTTGGTTGATATGGAAAATATTCAAAACATTTTTAACATACTTATATCAAATGGTTGGACAATTGTAACCGCAATAAATGTTATGCTATTTTCTTTGCTCCATTTTCCTTGTGGCACAACATTGCTCACAATAAAAAAAGAAACTGGAAGTCTTAAATGGACTGCAATTTCTTTCTTAATCCCAACAGTTTGTGGAATTTTGGTTTGTATGTTTACTAATTTAATTTATCACTTAATTATTTTGTAATAATTTCACCAATCAAATCATAATTTTCACTAACATCAGTAACTTTGCATTTTACAAAAGTATTAATTTCCGCATCACCTTTTAAATAGATGTTACCGTCTATTTCAGGCACATCCATGTATGTCCTTCCGACAAAATAGGTGCTATTGTCATCTGCCACAACAGCGTCTTCTATCAAGACTTGGTATGTGTCTCCTATAAAACATTTTAAATTCTCCTTTGATATTTCTTCTTGCAACTTCATAATTTTGTTGTATCTAGATTTTTTAGTAGAAGGATGCACCTGCTCAGGCATTGTCGCAGCAGCTGTTCCTTCTTCTTTCGAATATGTAAAGCAACCCAATTTATCAAATTTTGCCCAATTTACAAAATCATATAATTTAGTAAAATCTTCTTCTGTCTCTCCTGGGAAGCCCACCATTAGTGTACTTCTTATAATTACATCTGGGATTTCTTTTCTTAATCTTAATATTAATTTTTTAATGCCTTGCTCAGTCGATTTCCTATTCATTTTCTTTAAAATTTTGTCAGAAATATGTTGCATTGGAATATCAAAATATTTACAAATCTTTTTATTTGTTTTGACTTCTTGTATCAAATCATCAGTTATTGTCTCCGGATATGAATACAAAAATCTAATCCACTCCACACCTTGAATTTGGCTTATCTTATGCAACAAATCAGATAACATTGGCTTGCCATAAATATCAATTCCATATTTTGTTGTATCTTGAGCTATTATTATGAACTCCATTATTCCTTGATTTGCCAAGTTTTTGACTTCTTCTAATATGTCATCTTCTTTCCTACTAATATATCTTCCTCTAATATATGGAATCGCACAAAATGTGCAGAAATTATTGCAACCCTCTGCAATTCTTATGTACGCATAATTACAACCAGTTGAAATAATTCTATCAAGAAAATCCAAATTATCTAGTTTGTCCTTGCTAGATTTGTTCTCTTTACCTTCATGTAGCATGTCCTTGCTAGATTTGTTTTCTTTACATTCATCTAGCATGTCCTTACTAGATTTGTTTCCTTTGTCTTCATCTAGTATTTCAAGACTATTAGATTTATTTTCACTATTTGTTGATTTTTCTTTATTTGTTGATTTTTCTTTATTTGCTGATTTTTCTTTATTTGCTGATTTTTCTTTATTTGCTGATTTTTCTTTATTTGCTGATTGTTCTTTGTTTAGTGATTCTAGCTTTTTAATTTCTTTTTTAGCAATTAATTCTTCAATCTGATTCCAAAATGTTTCATATTCACTAAATTTTATAAATAAATCAACTTCAGGAATTTCCTTAATCAATTCATCTTTATATCTTTCTATTAAGCAACCTGTAACTATCAAGTATTTGCAATTCTGATTTTTATATTCTGCCATTTCTAAAATCGTATTTATTGCTTCTTCCTTTGCAGAATTAATGAATCCACATGTATTTATTACAATTACTTCCGCTTCTTTTGGATTATTTACTATCTCATGCCCCTTTTTCTTAAATAATCCTATCATCATCTCAGTATCTACCAAATTTTTACTACATCCTAGTGATATAAATCCTACTTTCATTTTTACTTGTATGATATTAAAATCATGTTCTCCTTTATTTATTACGTCATCATAACTATTGTATTCAAACGTTATAACATCTATTTTATCAAATTTTTACGTTTTTTTCAAGATTGTGTTTTATTTTGAATTTTTTGGTATTGCTTATTAATTCATATTTCGAAATTGCAATATTTTTTTATCTTTTAGAACTATTCATATTCAGCATGTTTAGTTTTTATTTCATACGATTTCGACTCTCCAATATTTTCTTTCTCCACAAGTTCTAAATTATTAGATTTTAGATTTATAAAAATTAATGGACGCAATGATTCTTTACTTTGATAAGGATTACCATTTGAGCCATATATAGCATTTCCGCCAATAAATTGAGTTGATACATGATGTAAACCAAAAGCACAAATACTCTCGTTCAAACGTGCAAATCGACCTGCAAGCCAGTAGCTGCTTAAATCGTTACCTTTATCGTCTTTAAATATCATATCATAATATTGGCTATTTTTGAATTCACTTTCATTATATCTATGATAATAATATGATTCCTTGAATTCTGTTGTAATGTCTCCTTCACTTGTTTCTGATTCATTTGTATATCCATTTTCCTCTTCCCATATTTTGCACTCTTTGTCGTCTCCTGTTTTTGCACCTTCACTATATTCATAATCCCATTTCGAATCAAAATTCTTCCACATTATTGGCATTTTATAAAATCGTTCAAATGTCTTTCTCTGTCCATATTGTAGTATTTTTCCTGTTTCGCCACCTGTTGCTTCCACTAATTTATCTTCCTCATGCTTATAGTTTGTATAATCATATGTACTTACTTCTTGTATATCTGTTCTTCTTAAATTTCTTACTGTAATATTGTTTAATCCTTTCTGTGTGTAACATTTCCTTATTATTTCATTTATTGCATACACTCCATTATTATACCCTGTAGCATCACTTAACAACAATGTATCTTGGGTTAATTTGCTTGATATTATGGTTAGAATTGTTCCGTCATAATCCCATATTCTCCATTGCATGCCTTCTTCCGTTGTAAATTCTTGGTCTCCATTTTCTTTGATTCCATTTTTATTATACTCTGTTGCTGGTACTCCTGACGTTGACGCACTAATTGTGCAAGTTCCTTTATCAGGTTGGTATCCTGTTACAAATGCTCCTATATAGTCATTTGGATCTATTACAATTTTATTTAATTCTTTTTCTAACTCATATAATCTTCCTTTCTCATCTTGCTCTGCTTTCTCATATTCTTCTACTGCTCTTTTTGACATTTTAAATAAACCATTATCTCCGTATTGCTATATTTAATGCCACTCCAGCTAAGATTAGCATTATCACTATAGTTACTACCAACGCAACTAATGTCATACCATTTTTATTTTTTACTCTCATTTTTCTTCTTCTCCCTGTATTTTTAATTATTTATTTTTGAAATTATAATAAACTTAAAATAACAAACTTATTTTCTTAAATTTGCACAACAAAAAAACCATGTATTCTAGCTCTCACTAAAACACATAGCTCTACCACATTTATTTACAAAATTTATTGCAATATTATTTCTATTACTTATGTTTGAAAAGTTGCCTAATAAACTTGCATCTTTACTTTCTAAAATGCAGCTCTCTCTCTCTCTCTCTCTCTACTCTTGCAAGGCTTTCAAGCTTTTTCATCTTTTGTTTGCTCCTTTTAATATTTTTTTATTAAAGTCAAATTCAGTTTAATTCTAATTTTTTATTTTTAATTGTTCTCATTTATTCCTTTCAGTATTTATATTTTACTACATTAGATTTTATGTTGTCAATAATTTTCGTTTTTTATTTTTTATTGTCTTGATTATTTTCCATATTTTTTTGAACACTTTTGACTTTTCCTTTGCCAATGTATTAATATTCAAAAAAAAAAGAAAACTCCTCTTATAAAAAGGAGTTCTCTTTTCTTGAACAATTTTACTTGCTCACAATTTTTCATCCCACAACTTGCCTGCTTTAGAATAAGTCTTCATCATAATCTTCATCGTCATTATCGTCATCATCATCAAATTCTTCATCAGCCAATTCTTCATCATAATAACCATCATAATATTGTATACGATGAAGAAAAGCCAATTCGTTATCGCAGATCAATGACAGAAACATATTATCATCCATTTTCCATGTTGACATGATTAATTCTCCCTTTGCTATTAAGTTTGATTGGAACGAATACCTAACAAATTTATTTATTAGGTGCCTATAAAGTAGCATATAAATGCCCTTACGTTTTGTATTATAACAAAACAACATATATTTGTAAACCTTTTTATTTTTTATTTCCCAATATTGAATTTAGTCTATCTACTCCCCTTACCAATTTGTCATACGTTTTTTTGTCTATACTGCTGGTTTCTGAACCAAAGTTAGCAATTTCAGCTTTCATGTCCAAAATCTTAAATCTATTTTCTTTATAACTACTTCCTTTATCATGCATATATACTGGAGTGTAGTCAACTTTGTATAGTGATGCTTGTCCTTCTGTGTCTACAAATATTTGTATATTTAATATTAGCTCAAGATTTGCATTTTCTATCGTAAAATCTGATGTATAATCTCCTACCGAATACGCTACAAAGCAATCTTTGAAATTACTGTTTTGTACTACGTCCATTTTTTGTACTGCTGATGGATGTGCTCCAATTATTATATCTGCTCCTTGGCTAATTAAATATTTTGCTTGTTCTTCTTGATATTTGCTTACTGTATTTGTATTAACATCTCCCCAATGTTCCATAACTATTGATATTGCTGCATTTTGTTCTGCGTATTCCAAGTCTTGCTTTATTAAATCTTCTGAGTAAATATTTACCCCTTCTTTTCCGTTATCGTATGTATATGCAATTATGGCTATTTTAGTATTTTTGATTTCTACGATTTTTACTCTTTCTTCAGGAGTGTTTGCACTTACTCCAACTGTATTTATTCCAATACTTTCAAGGTATTCCTTCGTTGCCTTTAGTCCTTCGTTTCCATTATCCAATGCGTGGTTATGTGCTAGACTCACAAAGTCTATTCCGCTTTTGCCTACTGCATTTGCGAAGTCTTTCGTTTCTTCTGTTATTGTAGTTTCATAAGTTCCAAGTGTTAAATCAGAGTCTTTTAAATATTTTGAAATGTCAGTAAAAATCTCGTTATAATCTTTTCCATATTGTCTTAAATTATTTCCACACAATATGTCGCCTACTGCTGATAATCTTATTATTTGATTTGTTTTATAATTTTGCAAATCTTGCATTTTGGCTTCTGTTGAGGAATATATTTCATCTATCTGATATTTTATTCTTTCTTGTTCTTCGAAAATTTTTCTTGCTTCTTTTATGTTTAATAATTTAATAATTAACACACAACTTAATATTATTGCTATTAAAATTGCACTTAAAATCAAAAATGTTCTATTACTTATTGTTTCAACTATTATATTATCTCTTCTTCTTGTTCTTGCTCTTCTATTTGGCATTATTCCAAAACCTTTCTACTTTTAATTACATTTTTAATTGATTTACTGTATATTTATAATCTTTTGCATTTATCAATGCTGTCCCAACTACTGCTATATCAACGCCTGCGTCCTTCAATTCTTTTATATTTTCTGTATCTATTCCGCCGTCCGCTTCTATATCGATTTCTAAATTATTTTCTTCTATATATTGTTTTAATTTTTTTATTTTCTCAATTGTTCCTGTAATAAGCTTCTGTCCGCCTTTTCCCGGCTCAACTGTCATTATCATTACAGTATGTATCAATGGTAAGAATTCATATACCTTTTCCACATCAGTATCAGGTTTTATTGCAATCCCAACTTTTGAATATTGTTTTATGTAATTTATTAATTCTATAATTTCTTCTTTATTTTTTACTGCTTCTATATGAAATGTTATATTTCTTGGTTCATTTGAACTGAATATATCTACATATTTTTTTATATCTTCGACCATTAAGTGCACATCTAATGGTATGTTAGTAATATTTTTTAAATGGTCTGCATACATTTTCATCATTTCTTCTGTGTTGTTTTCTACAAATTTTCCGTCCATTACATCTATATGAAAATAGTCAATATGGGCTAATTCTAATCTATAAAATGTGTGTGCTGATTCTGCCTCATTTACACTTAAGATAGATGCTGATACTTCCATATTTAATCCTTTCCTTTTACCATTTTTTATATTTGTTTAGTTCTTCATATATTTTGCAATAATTATCGTATCTTGTACTTGAAATTTTTCCCTCCAAGTATGCCTTTTTTACTTTACACTCATTTTCTGATTCTTTGATATGACTGCAACCTACATAATCACAATCTTTCATGTAATCTACGAATTCAATAAAATAATGTGATAGATCTTCTTTTTCAATTTCGTATATATCAAATGTTGAAAATCCTGGTGTATCTGCTATAAATGTATCTTTTTCAAGTTCATATAATCTGACTAATGTCGTTGTATTTTTACCTTTTTTATTTTTCTCGCTTATTTCGCCTTCTGCAGTTATTTGCTCATTAAATAATGAATTAATTATTGTTGATTTTCCAACTCCTGAATTCCCTGCAAATACTGAACACTCGTCTTTTAGTTTTTGCCTTAATTCTTCTATTCCGATTCCATTTTTAGCACTAATTTCTATTGTACAGTATCCAATATTTTTGTAAATTTTTGAAACATTTTCTATTGTTTCTTTTTCTACTAAATCACATTTATTAAAAGCTATCAGACTTTTTACTCCCATGCTTTCTGCAAATGCTAATTGTTTATCTAACAATAACAAATCCGGATTTGGTGCTTTCATTGATACAACAAATACAATTTGAGTAATATTTGCAATTTTAGGTCTTTTTATATAATTAGTTCTATCATATATTTTTTCTATTACATTTTCTTTATCTAAAAATTCAACCCTATCGCCCACAACTGGTATTATTCCAATATTTTTAAGTGATCCCCTTGCTAAGCAATTATATACATCTTTGCTGTTTGGATTTATTACTTTATACAAATTAGCTGAATTTTCAATTATTATACCTTTCATTACAACCTATACCTTAACAAATTATTTTATCAATGCCCCTAAGATAATTACTTTTGAAAACGCCGCGCAGCGCCCAACCGGAGCGTTAGCGCAGGGCGAATGAAGCAAATTTCATACAAGCGCCGAATGGCATTTTGTAAGTCTTATGAAGTAAATTAATTGCAAAGCCATGAAGGCATAATGGAATTTGCGACAGCAAGGCTTGAAAAAGTAATTATCTTCAGGGGCAATAATTAATGATTTTATTATGTTTATTCTTTAATATACCAAGTAGCATTATCGCCATAATCATCTATATTTACTTCTTTAGTAATTGTTTTTGTCATATTTCCTTGAACAACTCTTACTTCAATCTTTTGTACTCCTGAACCTGTTACTGTTCCTAAATCAACATCTAAATCTCCAACTTTTGCTGATTTACCATTTACAGTTGTTTTTCCATTTACTACAACAGTGATTGTGACTGAACTTGAGCCACCTACTGTATTAGATGATGAACTTTCAACTGTTGGAACTTTTTCTAATACTAACTTAATAGTTTTCTTTTTATCTTCTACTTTATTTACTTTTATTTCGATTTCAGTACCTTCTGCAGTTTCTTCTCCTGCTTCAATGCTTTGTGATAATACTTTTCCATTTTCTTTATCTTCTTCAGATACATAAGTTACTTTTGTTTTCAAATTAGCATTTACCAATGTAGCATTTGCAGTACCTTCGTCCATGCCTATTACATAAGGCACTTTTGTTTTTGCTGTTCCTGCACTTACTACTACATTTACTGTATCTCCTGATTTTACCATAGTTCCTGCAGTTACATCTTGGCTTACAACATATCCAGCTTGAACTTTATTATTATTTTGCATTTCTTCATTAAGAGTTATTCCGCTTTCTAATGCCAAATTCCTTACATCTTCTATTTTCATGCCTACAAAATTCTGCAATTCTGTCATTTCCGGACCTTTACTTACAACTACCTTAATTGTTTCTCCTTCTTTTAGCTTTTCTCCTTCTTTAAATGGTGGTTCTTGTGATATTATTCGTCCTTCTTCAACTTCACTACTTGCAGCTTCTGTTTTCTCTAATTTTAGATTTAGAGAATCAACTTGTGATTGTACTTCTTCTAATGTCATATTTACCAAATTAGGAATTGCCACCTTTTTCTTGATTCCGCCGTCTAACGCTATTTTAGTAACTAAAAATACTATTACAAATAGCAATACTATTGCTAATAGGTATATTAATATCTTGGTTTTTGGATGTTCTTTGAAGAAATTTTTCTTTTTCTTTTCCTTCTCATCAACAGCTTTCATGACTCTAGTGTATTGACCATTTTTATTTTCTATAATTACAAAATCTCCGTCAGGGTCTTTTAAAGCTTTTGCTAAATCTTGCAACATTTCTGTTGCTGTTTGATATCTTTCATTTGGATCTTTTCTCATAGCTTTAACAACTATTTGATTGATTGCTGTTGGTATATCCCCATTTATTTCAATAGGTTCTTTTGGTTCTTCTTGCATGTGTTTCAATGCTACAGACACTGGAGTATCTGCATCAAATGGCACCTTTCCTGTTAACATTTCATACATTACAACACCCAAAGAATAAAGGTCTGATTTTGCATCTGTAACTCCACCTTTTGCTTGCTCTGGTGAAAAATAATGTACTGAACCTATAG